>JBBSKE010000489.1:0-2758 GCA_038256595.1 Tepidiformales bacterium
GACCGCCAGAGACTGAACCTCCATCTCACGGGCGCGTTTCTGCACCAGCTGACCAGGCCGGGTGGCTTCGAATCCCTCGGGTGTTCGATCGAACAGCCGCGTCCCCAGCCTTTCCTCGATCGCCGCCAGCCGGCGGCCCACCGTGGTCGCGTCCACCCGCAAGTCGCGCGCCGCCCGGGAGAGCGTTCGCGCCCGTCCCAGCGCCAGTACAAAGCGGAGGTCGTCCCAGTTCATGCCTGCAAAAACGCAGTCCTCGGAAAGCTCGGCGGCAAGGGCGATGACCTGGCGGACGGCGGCGCTCGACATGACGACGCCTAGGATAGCTCGAAACGTCGACGTCGTCCCTTGGGCCAGCCGCGTCGCCGTGGTCGACGTGAGCGCGAAGGTCATCGACCGTGCGACTGAGTTGCGTGCGCGGTACGGGTTCAAGTCGCCCGATGCAATTCACCTGGCGACGGCGCTCGACTGCGCCGTGGCGGAGTTCTGGACGGAGGATGCTGCTCTGTCACGCTGCAATGATGTTGCGGTCGCGGTGCTCGTCCCCGCGGCGCCCTGAGCCTGGGTGGGGGCGGCCATTGGCCGCCGGCCGCCAGGGATGTGCCGGGGTGCGCTGTCGTGGCTACTTCGCTCGTGCACCGCAGGATCGTTCAAGAATTCACGCGGGACAAGTCTTGACCTTCCAGGCCGAACTGAGCGAGATGCCGCCCGTGATCGCGCGCTTTGCGGGCCAGCTTCGGACCGCAGTCGGGAAGCTCTTCGCCAAAGTTCGCGAGGCGCTCTTGCCCGAGCTGCCGCCCTCCCTGCTCGGCGGTTTCGCAGCGGACGTCGCCCGAACGCGCAGCCAACTGCTCGCTGAGAACGCTTTTCTACGGCAGCAGCTCATCGTCGCCAATCGAAGCGTCAACCGGCCCAGACTGCGGCGCTGCGAGCGCGGCGTGTTGGCGTTTCTCGCGGCCAGGATCCCATCGTGGCGCAGCGCACTGCTGATCGTGAAGCCCGCAACTCTGATTCGTTGGCACCGCGAGGGATTTCGCTCGTTCTGGCGAGCGAAGTCGAAGACGCCCAGTCGAGAGCCGCGAATCGGCGCCGAGGTTGCCGCCCTGATCCGACGGATGGCCGTCGAGAATCGACTTTGGGGCGCCGAGCGCATCCGTGGCGAGCTGCTCAAGCTCGGCATCCGCGTCGCGAAACGCACCGTACAGAAGTACATGCGACGGGCGCGATCGCCATCGCCGTCAGATGGACAGGCGTGGCAGACCTTCCTGAAGAATCACACGGTCTGGGCCTGCGACTTCCTACAGACATACGACATCTGGTTCCGCCAGATCTTTGCCTTCGTCATCGTCGACGTGAACACCAAGCGCGTGGTGCACATCGCGGCGACCCGAGCACCCACGCAGGAGTGGACGGCTCAGCAGCTGCGGAACGCCACGGCGTTCGATGCCGAGCTCCCGAGATTCATGATTCGTGACAACGACGCCAAGTTTGGCAGCGACTTTGATCGAGCTGCGCAAGGGGTCGGCGTCCGGGTCATCCGTACGGCGATCCATGCCCCGCTGATGAACGCAACCTGCGAGCGGTTCCTGGGTTCGCTGCGACGTGAGTGCTTGGATCACGTGATCATTCTGGGCGTTCTCCATTTCGAGCGTGTGCTGAGTGAGTACGCCGCCTTCTTCAACAATGTGCGCCCGCACCAGGGTCTGACACAAAGAGTCCCGATGGGCGCTACACGCTCTGAACCCGCGCCCACGCCACATATTCAGCCCCGTCCTGTCCTCGGTGGCTTGCATCACGACTACACGGCAGCGGCGTGAACTCGCGGACGAGCCAAGTAGCCAGGACAGGCCGTCGGGAAGCGCTCGCGGCGCTCACCGAACGCGACCAACAGCCGCGGAGCAAAGGTCGGCCCCGCGCTGGGCAGCTCGTCGAAAAGCTTGTAGTCGGGCTGCCGAGGCGCCAGGCGCGCTATCTCCGCCTCGAACCGGGCGATGCCGGCCGACAGTAACCCGCGGTTGGGGCAGCAACGCCTCGACCAGCATTCGAGCGGGCGTGGTTACCGCCTCGTCCGAGTGCAAGGGAAGCTCGTCCCGAATGGCCTCGTGATTGCTCTGCGGGTCCCCACGTCCGGGCGAAGGCCCGGCGTTTGGGGGCCCACCGGCGCGCGCAGCGCAGCGAGCACGACGGGCCGTGCGGCGCCGAACGCAACCTGGGGGCAGGCAAGTTTGGAAGCTCACGCGAGGCTAAGGCGACAGCCATCAGCGATGGAGGGGGCGGCTGAGCCTGTCGCCATGCTCTGGAAGCTTACCCCTGGCTAGAGCCAGCGGCATTAACGAGACCGGGTAGCATCGGGATACAAGCGGGATGGTTGGAAAATCGTTGCTCGGAGCTACACAATGGCCCCGAATGGCCACATAATGCGGCGATGATTCGGTGGCGAGGCGGAGCGCTGAGCGCTGTGGGAGGAACACTCATCCTGGTCGCTTGCGGCGGCGCCGTAGACGTGGGCGGAGAAGACGGTGGGGGAGGGCGCTCCGGCAGTGCGCATGCCGGGCCCATGGGGACGGACGCTCTCGGTGGAACGCGCAATAAGCCGCTCCCGGCTTCGATGGGCGGCACCTCGGGAAGCAAGGTGGAGCAGCCAACGGTAGGCGGCCACAGTTATGGCGGCGCTCCGGTGGGAGAGCCGAGCACGGGCGGCGCTCCGGTGGGAGAGCCGAGCACGGGCGGTGCGCCTGATGACCTCAGCTTCGGTGGAGCA
>JBBSKE010000490.1:0-2748 GCA_038256595.1 Tepidiformales bacterium
GGTTGACCGTGAGCATGCCCTGGAGCTCGCGTTTCGCGCCGCCATCGGGGACCACCTGGAGGGCGAACGGGACGGTCGTGCGGGTTCCCGTCAGCGGGCGGCCGGGCTTGCGCACCTGGACCTGGGCGGTGCGCGATTCGCCCGGCGGGACCTCGAGGTGGGCTGGCTTGAACTCGTACTGGAGCTTCGCCTCGGCGTCTTCACCGGTGAACTGGAGGTGAACCGCGCGGTTGCCGCCGTTCTGGATATTGACGCGAAATTCGCCGCTCGACTGGCGGGGCGAAAGTTCGTAGGTGGCGGCTTCGAAGGGTTGGATGTGGACCGAACTGGTCGCACTCGCCTCGGCGCCGGAAACGCGCTGGGTAGCGACAACCGAGAACGGGCGCTCGCCGGCCGTCGTGTCGGGCAGCTTCGGCGGGCGAATCATGAGGGTCGCATCGACGCGCGAACCGGGCAGGAGGTTCATGTTCGGAGGCGCGAGCGTGTACCACTCCGGCTGGAGCCCGGAAACAGCGAGCGTGACCTGTTCGACCGTGGTCCCGCGATTGTGGACCGTGACCTTCGCGACGGTGACGCCGCCCGGGTCGACACGGTTGTTGTCCATCGCAATCGTGACGTCCATGCGCGCGGCCGGAGTGGCCGGCGCGGCAGGGGCGGGCATCGGATTCGCCACAGGTAGCGGGATGTTCGAGGTCGGGTTCGAAACTGGCGCTGGAGGAGGCGGCGGTGCAACGGCCGGCATCGGCGTGGGAGCAGGCGGCGGTGCGCTGGAGACGGCTGGCTGGGGCGCATCGGCTACTGGCAGCGGGGCGGCGACGAACGGGGGCGCCGGGTCTGGCTCCTGGGCGGCTGCCACTGCGGCGCCGTACATCGCCTCAACATCGCCGAATTTGAGGGTGTCGCTGGGGAGGATGGCCATGCGCTCGTTCGCGTCGAGCCGCTCGCCGTTGACGAAGGTGCCGCCGGCAGAACCCATGTCCTGCACGAAGGCCTGGCCGTTTTCGACGATGATGCGAGCGTGGCGGCGGGCCACCGAAGCGTCGGGGATGGGGACGCCGCTATCCTCATTGCGGCCGACTACGGTCGAAGCCTGGAGAAGTTGATGTTCGACGGTCCGCCCATCGCGAGAACGAACGTGCAGTACTCCGAAAGTCACCGTTCCACCGCCTCCACCCACCAGGTTCGCATCAGGGTGCATAGTATCGCGTCACTGGCTGGCAGCGCGACCTGTTGCGACGTATCGCCACAAATGTAACGAATCAGACAGAACCGGCGGATGTTTCCTCGGCGGCGAGACGGTCGACCCAGTCGGTTCGGCGCACAATCAACCAGCCCACTGCCAGGCCGATGACGGAGGTCGCCGAGCCGATAAGCAGCGCGGTGCCATCGAGGCGGGTGAGCATCGCCACGGTGGTGGCGAGCCCGAGCACGGGGATGATCGGCAGGCGGCCAATCGTGCCCGGGACGCGGAATGGTCGCGGCGCATCCGGCCGCTTGAAGCGCAGGATGATGACCGTCGCGTTCACCGAGAGGAAGACCATGTAAACCGAAAAGTCGGTGACCGAGGCGACGAGCGTGAGGTCACCGGCGAGCGCGAAGGCCATCGAGATGAGCGCGCAGACCATGATCGCCCGGGCCGGTGCGTGCCGACGGGTGACACGCCCGAAGAGGCCGGGCATCGCCTTCACGGACGCCATCCCGTACAGCACGCGCGAGCCGGCAGTGGTCGCGAGCAGCGTCGTGTTGAGCGTCGAAATGAGGGCGATGACGGCGATCACGTCGTCGAGACGCCGCCCGGTCGCCTGGCCCACGACGTCAGCGAGGGGCGTCGATGACTGCCCCAGCGCGACCGGCCCGAGCACACTCACCGCGACCACCGCGACCGCCATATAGAGGATGGTCGAAATCACGAGCGCGACGATGAGGGCGAGCGGGACGTTGCGGCCCGGGTTGCGAGTCTCCTCAGCGAGGGTAGTGACTTCGTCGAAGCCGATGAAGGCGAAGAAAACGAGTGCAGCAGCCCCGGCGATGCCCGCAGTCGAGCCGCCGGAGAAGACATCGACCTCGCCGACGTGTCCCGCGCCCACGGCGATGACGAATAGCAGGCCACCCACCTGGATGAGGCTCATGACGATCGTGAGGCGTGCCGAATTGCGGATCCCGCCGAGGGCGATGGCGCTCACCACTGCCAGGAGCATGACCGCGCCCAGCTTCACCGGGATGAACTCGAAGAAGTGCGCGAGATACTCCGCGAAGCCGAGCGAGACTGCTGCGGAGGCGACCGTGAGACCAGAGATCATGAGCCAGCCGGTAAGGAACGCGATCCAGGGCGGGAGTGCGTGGCGCGAGTACTCGAATTCGGCGGCAGCGCGCGGGAACATCGTGCCGAGTTCGCAATAGCCGAGGCCGGAGAGCGCGCTGAGCGTCGCCGCCAGCAGAAACGCGGACCAGACCGGGGCGCCCGCCTTTTCGGTCGCGGCGCCGATGAGCACGTAGATGCCGGCGCCGATGATGATGCCCACGCCGCTCGCGGTCAGGGCGAAGAAGCCGAGTTCTCGCTGGAGCGCGCTTTCGGGAGCAGCTGCCGCGTCCTTTCTGCGGCGTGCCAGCTGGCCGCTCAATTCGCAGCCAGCGCCACGCGGATTGCCTCGACCAGGTTCAGGGGAGGCAACTCCAGGAGGAGGTAGTTGATTGCCCCGGAGGCGAGGTAGCGCTCGCGGTCGCTGGCGGACCAGGTGGGGGCAAGGA
>JBBSKE010000491.1:0-2746 GCA_038256595.1 Tepidiformales bacterium
GCCATCCTGCTGTACGCGCTTATTGAAGCGCTTGAGTGCCGCTTCGAAATTCTCGTTTTCACCGACAATGACTTCAGCCAACCAGCGTATCACCCCGCCTTCGCGCCGAAATGCCGTTCCTGCGGCATAGGCTTGGCATCCAAAGTAGCATGATGCGCCCGCGCGCGAAAGTTTGGCGCTACTGCTGGGCCTTCGCACCGGGTACGCGGGCATCGAGGCGCTCGAGTTCATGCTCCACCCAGATGCCAGGGCGTTCGAGGCCGATCGCCGGTGCATCCATGTTGAACTGGTCCTGCTTGGCCCGGATCCGGCGGGCGAAACTGGCGTATTCCTGGCGGGTGACGGAAATCGCGGTCTGGACGGACTTCGTCAGGCCGCTGGCGTGAGCGCGGTCGGCGAGGAGGGCGTGACGGGCATCGACGCGCTTGAGCGCAACCAGGTCGAGTTCGATCTCCTTCGCGAGGTCGAGCCAGGCGGGTAGGAGGCCGCCGTTGCGGAGGACGTGGAAGCCCATCCAGTTGTCGCCGGCGAGTTTGTCGTCCTCGAGACTCTTGAGTGGTTTGCCGGCGCCGCGGAGGTTGTCGAAGAGGCCAGCGTCCATGGCGTCTTTGATCCGGGATTCGGCGAGGCTCTCGAAACTCATGCGGAAATACTACCGGACGGGACAAGAAAAAGCGCGGAAGCTGGTGGGCTTCCGCGCTCTGCTGGTCTACGGGGCCGAAAGGGTTAGTCGGCGGACGGGAGAACCTTGGGCTGCATCAGGTCCATGGTGCGGCCGCTGACCTTGAGGTCGCATTCGCCGGGCTTGATGACGAGGAGTTCGATGCCCGTCTCTTCATCCTTGTAGCGCTTTCCAAGCTGCACTGCCATCGGTTGTCCCCTACTTCTTCAGTTCGAGCGGCGTGTCGCCGCACGTGAGTTCGCCTTCGCCACCCTTGGTGACGATAAATTCTGAGCCACATTTCGGACAAAGGTATCGTTTGCCCGTGAGCGCTGCTGCCATTCCTGCCCCTCCTTATCGCCCGGCCTTGCCGGGCGATTGCTTTCTGTCACGAGGATCGTAGCCCCGAGGAATTGAGATGGTCAAACCTATTCGACGAATATGTACGCCAGCATGTCCGGGTGGTACCCGCAGGTGATGGCGAACTTGCCCGCATCCGGGAAGTTGAGTTCGCGTTCATCCCCCTCTTCGAGGTCGTCACCTTCCTGCTCGCCGTTGATGACGATGTTGTGCAGGCCGACGACGCTCCGGAACGTAACCATCGTGTTCTGAGCGATGGTGATCGCGCCGCGGTTCGGTTCGAGCTCCGTGCCGTCGGCTACGACGGTCCAGTCGTTCGAATGGGCGTCGACTTCGACCTCTTCGGAGACTTCTTCCGGACCGGTGGGCGGGTCGAAGTTCGTTCCGAGGAGCCCCGCAAGACCGCTCGCCGTCACCGCATGCTGGACGCAGGCCGTGCCTGGGTTCTTGGCGTCTGGCGGCGCTGTGCCGTAGGTGTCCGGCGGAAGAATGAGCGTCGTTCCGACATAGAGTCGTTCGTTGACCGGAATCCCGTTTTCTTCGGCGAGGTCGCCAGCGGTGATGCCGCCGAAGCCCTTCGCCACGTCCTCGATGCTGTCTCCGAGGATTTTCAGAGCGTCGATCTTCGGAAGCGCGAGAGTCACCAGGGTCGGCAATTCTGCGTTCGGCGCGACGGTCGAACCAGAGGACGCCTGGAGGTTCGCAACCGAGATGTTGTGATGCCGGGCAACTGACTCAAGGGTGT
This sequence comes from Tepidiformales bacterium, assembly GCA_038256595.1. Classification (GTDB taxonomy): domain Bacteria; phylum Chloroflexota; class Dehalococcoidia; order Tepidiformales; family Tepidiformaceae; genus JBBSKE01. The sequence goes on from JBBSKE010000491.1 coordinate 1,767, forward strand.
CGCCCGCCTGGACGATGTAGTCCGTCGGGTCGGGCAGCTTGATGGTTTCGCCCGCGTTGAGGGCATCGTCCTCGGTGCGCCCGTTCAGCTCGGCCAGGTCGGCCGGGTCGAGGCCATGAGCGGCCGCGATCGTGCCGAGGGATTCGCCGTCCTGGACGATAACGCTCGTGCCATTCGGCAGCGTCAGCCGCTGCTGGTGGTCGATGACGTCCCCGACGGCCAGGCCGCGAAGCGCTTCGGTATTCGCCTGCTGGAGCGCGCCAGTGGTGATGCCGTGATGTTCGGCGATCGCGGTGATCGTGTCCTCAGCGATGACGGTGTAGGTCGCGCCTTCGGGCAGTTTCAGCGTGTTACCCGGGAGGAGGCCGGGGACCGAAATGGTCTTTTCGGCATCCTGGTAGAGCGAGAGCTGCGACGTCTTGTAGCTGAACGAATATGGGATGTCGTTCAGGTCGGCGAGCAGCATCGCCCCGACGAACTGGCTATCAGCGATCTTGGCAAGCGTCTCGTTGTCCTGGCGAACCTGGTAGAGGTGACCGTCAGGGTCGCCATCGATGGGCAAGAGCCGAACCTTCGAGCCGCGGTCGAGGAGGCCATGAATGGTCTCCGGCTCGCCCTCCTGGAACTCGATACGGCCGGCGTTGGCGGCGAGCAGCTCCGCGGGACCGATGTTGTGGCCCTTCGCGATGTTGCTCAGCGTGTCGCCGCCGACGAGTGCGGGCGATTCCGCATTCAGGTTGTGGCCGAATTCCTGGGCATGGAGCCAGGCCGGACTCGTCGGCAGACCTTCGTCATCGACGACGGTCGCCTCGGAGGTGATGAATTCGATGAGGTGCTCAAGCTGGATACGGCTCAGGGCGCCGCCGTTCTCCTTGAGCCATGCGGGCATGAGCGTGCCGGCGCGGCCGCATTCAAGCGTCCGCCGGATCATCGCCTGGTTCGTGGCGAGCACGAGGGGCGACTGGTCCTGGAATTCCGGC
>JBBSKE010000492.1:0-2737 GCA_038256595.1 Tepidiformales bacterium
GGTCGCGAGGTTGAGGGCCGCCTGTCGCCGTTGAGTTCCATGCATTAACGATAGAATCGTTTGGAGGGCGTCACCCTACCCGATGGTAAAGATTTCATTGTGCAATCGCCGGCGGGACGCTCCCGGTTTGGACCGCCGAGGAGCGCTGTGGCCCTGAGACCGCCGGGGTCCAATGGGCGCGATCCCGGGCGAATGAGCTGGCCGTTCACCGAGATTTTCGCGCCCAGGATGCGAGAAACTCGCGGCGCCGGCCGTCCGAATTGGCAACGCGCGCGTATCGCAGGGAATCGCGACGTTTATCGCTCGCGGGAGGTTGACCGTGGCGAGCTAAGCCAATACTGTCCACGTGGCCGCGAGATAGCCGGCAGGCAGCGCCGTGATTCACGAGCCCATCCGGGCCCGAATGCGGAGCCTCACCTGGGCGGAGTCTGCGGACCAGGAGGATGAGTATGGCGTACAACAAACCCATTCCAGAGCCCGATCCGCTGTCGAAGCCGTTCTGGGACGGGGCAAAGGCGGGCAAGCTGATGCTTCCGCGTTGCCTCGATTGCAACCGGGTACACTGGTATCCGCGCTGGATCTGCCCCTACTGCCATTCGATGAGCCTTGAGTGGATCGAAGCGAGCGGCAAGGGTCGCATCCACACCTTCGCAGTGCAGCATCGCGCCTTCGGCGGATGGGCCGAAGAAACCCCGTTCGTCACCGCGTATATCGACCTGCAAGAGGGCGATCGCATGCTTACGGTCCTGCGTGGGGTCGACCCGCTCAAGCCGGAAGAGATCAAGATCGACTCGGTTGTCCAGGTTGAATTCGAAGAAGCCAGTGAGGAAGTTTCCATTCCGTTCTGGCGCGTGGTCTAGGCGGAGGTAGTAGATGCCCGGAGAACTTTCAAAAGCTGCCGCTATCGTCGGTGCAGCGGAAGCCAACGAGATCGGCTATCCCAGCACACCGAAGACGGCAATGCAGCTTCACATTGAAGCAATCAAAAACGTTAGCCTGCAGACCGGAATCCCGATCAGCATGATCGATGGCGTCTTCAGCGCCGGCTGGTCCTCGCAGATCGCCGAGCACCTCGGCCTGCACCCGGCGTATATCGACACCACCGCTGTCGGCGGCTGCTCGTTCGAAATGCACGTGCACCACGCCCTCGCGGCGATTCACGCCGGCATCGTCAATGTTGCACTCGTTAGCCACGGCGAAAATGGCTACTCGGCGCGCGCAACCGGCGGACGCGGCACTGGCCGGCCTCGTGGCGGCGGCGCGGATCCATGGGATCCGGGTTCGCAGTACTCGACGCCTTATGGCCTCAGCGGCGCCCCTTCGAACTATTCGCACGCGATGACGCGGCACAACCACCGCTACGGCAGCACGCCGGAGGACTTCGCACAGATCGCCGTCGTAACGCGCGAATGGGCTGGCCTCAACCCGCGCGCGGTCATGCATTCGAAGGACACGCACCCACAGGGCGGCCCGATTACGGTCGAGGACGTCATGAAGTCGCGGCTCGTCTCCTGGCCGTTGACGCTGCTCCACGTCTGCCTGGTCACCGACCACGGCGGCGCGGTGCTCATCGCGAACCGCGAAATCGCCAAGAGCCTTAAGACCAAGCCGGTCTGGATCGCTGGCGCCGGTGAAAACATGAGCCACTCCAACATGCTGGAGATGGACGATTTCACCGCGACCTCGGCGGCGGCGTCTTCGCGTGCGGCTTACAAGATGGCGGGAATGGGCCCGGAGGACATGGAAATGGCCATGCTCTACGACTCCTTCACCGTCACCGCTGGCATCACTGCCGAGATGGTGGGCCTCGCTCCTCGTGGCGAAGGTTTTAGCCTCTGGCAGGATGGCAAGGCCTCCCCGGGCGGCAAGTTCCCGATCAACACGAACGGCGGCGGCCTTTCGTTCAACCACTCCGGCATGTACGGCATGCAGCTCCTCGTCGAGGCCTATCGCCAGCTCTCTGGCACGGCCGAAGACGGTGGCTTCAGCGGCATCGCCGGCAAGCAGACGAGCGCTCGCTCCTGTGTCGTCAACGGCACCGGCGGCAGCCTTTCGACCACCGGCACCCTGGTGCTCGTGGCCGACTAGGACAACTCGTCCCAGCGAAACGACCAACGGGCGCATCCAGAAGGATGCGCCCGTTTCTTTGTGTACGAATGGCGGCCGCCCGTCCGCGGCCTCTCGCGATTCAGCTTGATTTCGGCCCCAGCGTCAGTGTGTAGAGATAGCCAAGGAAGTCCTGCTCGACCGTCGGGCCGCCGAGGGAGCGCACCGAGGCCAGGATCTGCGCGCGGTGGTCCGTCGAGTGGTTGGCCACCTGCATAAGCGCCTGCCAGACCTCCACGTCCATTTCGCCCTGCCAGAAGGCCGGCGACACGCGACGCGTCAGCTCCGCATCGGTCAGCGTGGCGATGTAGCCGCGCATCTCGTTCTCGACCCGGTCCCAGGTGGCGCGAATGTCGGACTGCTTCGGCAGGTCGACCTCCTCGATGAAGTCGACTTCGCCCGTCGCGAGGAAGTGTGGCCACCAGTGTTCGACACCAAGGAGGTGGATGCACTGCTTGCGGATGGACTGCTGGCCGTTCGGGAGTTCGAGGTCCAGCTGGGCCTCGTCGAGCGCCGTGACGCACTCCCAGACCGCTCGATTCGCCCAGGCGTTGTATTCGAAGAGCTGCTGAATGCGCGCCACGTCCATCAATTCATCCCCCGCGTCCGGCTGCTGCGAACGTTTGTTCGA
>JBBSKE010000493.1:0-2724 GCA_038256595.1 Tepidiformales bacterium
AAGTACGACATCGCGACCGGCATCGGCTTCTTCGACCACATGCTGACGCACATCTCCAAGCACGGCGTGTTCGATATCACGCTCAGGGCGACGGGCGACCTGCACATCGACCAGCACCACACGATCGAGGACTGCGGCATCGCGCTTGGCGAGGCGTTCGCGCAGGCACTGGGCAACAAGGCAGGCCTCGTGCGCGCTGGTTCGGCCTACATGCCGCTCGATGAGGCGCTGGCGTTTTCGGCGATTGACCTCAGCGGCAGGCCGTACGCGGCGCTGGACCTGAAACTGCTCGGGCGGGACCTCGGCGGCTTCGCGCCAGACCTCCTGAACCACTTTCTCGAATCGTTCGCGTTCGCGATGAAGGCGAATCTGCACGTGAAGGTGCTCTCCGGCGTGAACGACCACCACAAGGCGGAGGCGGCATTCAAGGCGATGGCCCGCGCGCTCGATGCCGCCGTGCGCGTGGACCCGCGCCGCCAGGGCGATATCCCGAGCACCAAGGGAACCATCTGAATTCAGCGGGCTGAATTCCAGCGGGCGAACGCCATTCGGGCGGCTGTAAGGGTCCACACCCACGCGCCCGGCGATTCGCGGCGATACTCACGAAAAATAGGAAACGCACCGTGGCAACACCGGTACCGAACGCTCCCGTCGACCATGCCCGCATCAAGGCGGCCGTCACCGAGATTTTCGCTGCCATCGGCGAACAACCGGACCGCGACGGGCTGCTGGACACGCCGCGGCGCATCGCCGACATGTACGCGGAGGTCTTCGGGGGCCTCGCCATCGACCCGACGGAGTACCTCAAGGTCGGCTTCGAAGTCGCCCACGACGAGATGGTGATCCTGCGGAATATCCCTTTCTATAGCATGTGCGAACACCACTTCCTGCCCTTCCACGGAGAAGCGCACCTCGGCTACATCCCGGACGGGCGGGTTGTCGGGATCAGCAAGCTCGCGCGGGTGGTCGAAGGGTATGCGCGCCGCCCCCAGATCCAGGAGCAGCTCACGAGCCAGGTGGCCGAGGCGATTATGTCGACCTTGAACCCAGACGGCGTGGCGGTCGTCATCGAAGCGGAGCACCTCTGCATGACCATGCGCGGCGTGAAGAAGCCGGGCAGCCGGATGATCACTTCGGCGATGCGCGGGCTGTTCAAGCAGTCGAGCGTGACCCGCGGCGAGTTCCTATCGCTGGTGCGAGGCAATTAACGCGCGCCGCGGCTACTGGTTCGAATCGCGCATGGCGATGACCTGGATGGTCTCGGGCGGGCGGTCGATCATGGACACTTCGATCAGGCGGCTTGAGGGCGGCACGGCGTAGAGCGGCCCGCTGAAGAACGCATACGTGCCAAGCGCGAAATCGAGCAGCACGGGCGTAACCACGGCCGTGTCCGGGTCGGTGCGCATGTGACCGATAGCGAGGCCGCTGTTCGTGCGCCCGGCAAGCTGGGTGATGTCCGGGAGCTGGAGAATCGTTGAATCGGCCGCGTCGAGCGAATCGATGACCCCGGCGAAATAGTACCGCCCGCGTGACCTGAGGTCGGTCCAGCTGGCGATGGTGTAGTCGTCGGCGAGCAAGCGGCTGGCGGTCACTTCGAAGCCGGGCACGACGCTTTCTCCGAACAGGAGGAGACCGTTGCAGTTCGCCAGCAATCGCAGCGCGAACGCGGGGACGACTCCCATCCGGGGCGCGACGGCGATGGGCGGCTGGTCGCAGAGGTCTCCGCTGGTCGCTTCGAACACGGGCGCCACGGTTGGGCCAGCCTGGAGAGCGAGACCGGCGGGCAGAATCGCAGCCACTCGGGGAACCGCTTCGCCAGCCGCCAGATCCCGTTCGGCTTCGAGAGCGAAGGCAGAATTGCGGCCACGGGCGACGAAATACTCGACGCGCGCGCCATTTCGCCCGGCCACCAGCCCGGAACAGCCGCTGCACACCGCGACGGCGACCATATCGCCCTCCTCGTCCGCGAGGGCGTCGGCGATTCGCGTGCCGTCCCTGGCGACAAAGATTGTCGCGACATCGACGACGCCCGCCGTCTCGGTGATGCGTTCGACGCGCACGCCGCGGTCGAGGGCGGAACCACGGACGACGGTCACTTCGACGCCTTCGGGCAGGCTGGCGACCCCTCCGAACTTCGCCTCCCGCGCGGTGAGCCCGCCGATCGTGACGATGGGCGTCGGGCCGGGCGGCGGCGAACCGGCGACAGTCAGCGCGGCGTTCGCCCCGACCTCTGCGGTCGGGCGGGCTGAGTCGGGCGCCACGTCGTTGTCGCCGAGCGCGAGCCAGCCGAGGGCCATCGCGGCGCCACCGACGGCCACGGCGATCGACGCGAAAGCGGAGGCCGGCAGACGGCGGCGGGAAGCTGGCTTCGGCGTGATTTCTACGGGAGCTTCGACGGCTGGTAGCGGCTCATCCTCGGGTTCGACCCACTCGCGCAACTCCGCGCGTGTGGCCACCCCGGCGCGCGCCATCAGCGTCGCGAGGCGCGCCTTGACCAGGCGGTTCTCGATGCCGAGGCGCACGGCAATCTCCGCATCGACGCGGCCATCGCGCACGAGGTCTAGGAGGCTGCGCTCGGACTGGGTCAGCATGGCGGCACGCGGGAATTGTACGCGCGCGGAGAGCGGCTGCGGGAAATATGGCGCGGGGTCAGTAGTCGGAGGAAGCAGTGACCGGCTCGGCGGTTTCGCGCCACTGCCAGAGCCCGAGGCTGCCGCGAACGGC
>JBBSKE010000494.1:0-2717 GCA_038256595.1 Tepidiformales bacterium
AACCCTGAACAATATCGGCACTGCTTACAGCAGTTTTGGCGAAAGAAGAAAGGCACTCGAATTTTACGATCAAGCCTTGCCGATAAATCGCGCCGTCGGCGATAAAAGCGGCGAAGCGACAACCTCCCAGGAACTCTCGCGCTTGCTCCTGTCCCGCTCGGGAATCGTCGCGCTGCGCGAACTCATCGAGAAAAAGTTCACCTCGCGCTCGCGGCTTCTCGTAGCCCGTTCGGTGCTCCTGGAGATGCGGAATCTCGCGACGGCACTTCGCGAGACAAGCGCCGGCGCAGCCGACCGTCTCGACGCGGCGCTGGAAGAGGTCATGGTCAGCGCCCACGAGATCGCCGAACTCGAACTCCTGCACGGCATCGGCGTCGGCCTGGTGCAGTTCGACGAGAGCGAGCGGACGGAGGCCGAGCGGCTCACGGACGAAACCAGCATCGCCATTCAGCTCGGCTTCGAACCAGACGTTCCTTCGAACACCCTGCAGGTTGCCACGCTTGGCGCTATCGAGCGCTGGCGTCAGCGAGGCGCCAACCCGTTCGCCGACCGGGAGACATCACGGGCCTGTGAGGTCATGGCGCGGTCCTACGAAGGCATCTACGCGCGGCTCGTTCGTGAATTGCCGCCTTAGGGGGCCCCACCGGGGGAGCTCCGTAGCCGCAGTTATCCAACCGAATCGATACCGAGGCGCCACTCGCCTGCGCCATAGGTTGGACGTTAAACGTGTCGAGTGTCGCGCCAGCGGACCGAGGTGTTGCGGCCGGGTCGATGGCGGGTGTTGCCTGTGGCTGGGATGGGATCGTCCGGGATGTCCTTTCGTGGAATGTCGGCCATGACGGATATTCCATATTCGCGAGGATTACTCGCTGCGATTTTGTCGCAGCAGCACGTGCAATTCAATGGGGCAGGCGTCGAAATCCAATGTCGGTGCCATCCTGTCGCTCGGCCGGTCCCGAGTTTCGAACGGCATGTGGGAGGCATCGTTCCGACGGCCGCCTGCTAGACCGGCCAGCCGGCTATTCGTCAGCGAGATAGGGAGCGACCGCATCTAGCGGCCCGCCGATCATCGAGCTATCGATATCAGGGTTCGCGAAGAACCCATCGGGACCCGGGTCGATGACGGAGTCGTAAGGGTCGTAGCTCATCTCGCCGCTGGTCGCGGGTTCGGTGTCATCCGCCGGGTCGATATCTCCGCCGCGTTGACCACCGAGCCCAATGAGGACGGATAGCTGAATGCCCTCCGCTGGGGCCGATCCTGGCGGCACCGAGCCTTGCTGGCCTGCATAGTCCGGGTGGTCCGGCGGGAGGCCGTCCTGGCCACCTCCAGGTACAGAAGGACCATCCAGGAGAGAGGGCCGATCTCCCCAATGTCCCTTGAACGGCCCTTCGCCCTGGTGGCCGTCCTTGGGGACATCGTCGCCGATGTAATCCCACTGATTCTTCGGCGGCTGGAGATTGAACTTCGGCGGGCCTCCCGGGTTGGCTGGAGCGGGGGCAGGATCTGGGGCAGGAGCGGGAGTGTCGCCTGCATCTTCTTTATCGGCGGCGAAGGCAGCGGCAACGTCGTCAACCTTGCTCTCCGCCTTTTCTGCATCGGTTTCTTTTCCGAACAGGGAGCCGACCCACTCGAAGAACCCTCCGTCAGTGGCTTCAGTCGTAACACTGTTGATTCCGTCGCCCACCATCGCACTCGGGCCGGCCGGTTGCACCGCACTGGCACTCCCCCCGCCAATCCCGTCGAAAGCATCGACACCGCGGCCATCGAGCGTCCCGGTGCCGGAAAGATTGTTGAAGTCAATGCCAACGTCAAGGTCGTGACCGCGGCCGAGGTCTTCGGCGACCGGAGCGTCGGGGAGTTCCAATCGCCCCCCTGCGAGGGGATTCGTCCCGGCGCCTGAGTCGCCCACATTGAAGTCGATGCCGAACTGGTCGTCCAGGATAGACCCAGGCGTAACTTCCGGCGCCATCGAGCCCGGTGCGTTCTCGCCCGCGGCACGGTCGCCCGGCATTGTCGACCGGCCGGGAATCAAGGATGGGCCAACAACTGGCGCCTCCTCGACAGGTGGGGTGCCAGAAACCGCGACGATCGGGGTTCCACCTGCCGTCGGCGTATCCGCGCCCACGGTCGGAGTCCCCAAGGGCGTGCCGCTGCTTATGGAGTTCGGAGGGTCCTGGACGCCTGCGGGAACGGTCCCCGCTTCGTCCGCGGTGAAAGTATCCAGCGAATCGGAACGCGACGTGGCCGGCGGATCCGACTGAGAGCCACGGCCGGCCGCCGACCGGTCGGAGGCGCTGCCGGTGTCTTCACTGCCTTCGGAGTCGTCCAGATCGATGCGAATGCCGCTGCCAGTTTCGGTCACGGAGCTGCCCGTCTCGTCTTCAACGGTCTCGGTCGAGTCATCAGCTGGGACCACCATATCGTGATCCGAGCGCGAATCGCTTCCTGCGCCGACGGTGATCTGCGGCTCGCCGGATTCGGCTGCGACCGGGGTGAATACATCGTGATCCGAGCGCGAGTCGCTTCCTGCGCCGACGGTGATCTGCGGCTCGTCGGATTCGGCTCCACCATCCGCCGGTTCGCCCTGCAGCATGTTCAAACTGGAACCCCGGTCCGACGTGCCATTCACGGACAGCCCGGAACTGATAGAAGTCTCACGATCGTCCTGGCCAGCACCATTGCCCCCATCGGCGCCACCTCCGTCGCTCAGGACTGG
>JBBSKE010000495.1:0-2717 GCA_038256595.1 Tepidiformales bacterium
TGGTTCTTTGGGCATCTTTCTTCCTTCCTCGCGACTGCGTATGGCAGCGCAAAACCTGCTCCCAGCGACTTCGTTGTTCGCCAGGAACGACATCGAGCGTCTTACTCGAATCGGTCGGCCACGCCGTATTCCTTCGCCCAGGTGCGGTATTGCGCCACGACTTCGAGGTGGTAGGGGATGCCCGCTTCGCGCCGCTCTTCTTCGAACTCCGCCTGGCCGAGTCCGGCGTACATGACGCGATCATGGCCGGGGGCGGGCGGCGTCGCGCGCAAGGCGGCCATGTAGGTGTCCATCTGCGCGCGGAAGCTCTCGGGGTCGGTAAAGGCGGCGATGTTGTAGGCGACGAAATGGTGCGACACGTTCGAACCCGCGGAATAGCCAGGCCCGGCGCCGGAGAGCATCCCCGCGAGGACATCGACCATGACCGCGAGTGAGTATCCCTTATGTGAACCAATGTCGCGTGTAGCGCCCGCCGGAAGCATCAGGAACTCGTCCGGGACGGGGCCATCGTCCATCACCGGCTCGCCATCCATGCCTGCGATCCACCCGCCCGGGATATCGGTGCCAAGGCGGCGCGCGAGGCGAATCTTGTTCCCCGCGACCGAGCTCATCGAGGCGTCGAACACGAACGGCGCCTCGTCGTTCGTGGGCGCGGCAAAGGCGAGCGGATTGAGCCCGACCATCGCCTTCGCGCCAAAAGTTGGGGCGACGAGCAGGCCGCCGACGGTCATCGCGAGGCCGATCATGTCGTGTTCGAGTGCGAGCCAGGCGTGATAGCCGGCGGCGCCAAAGTGGCGTCCGTTCCCGGCGACCACGGAGGCGATGCCAGTGACCTTCGCCTTCTCGATAGCGAGACGCATCGCGGCGGGGCCAATCGCGAGCCCGAGGCCGCGGTCGCAATCGATGACTGCTGTTCCGGGCATGTCGCGCGTGACCTTCCAGTCCGGCTTCGGGTTAATCGTGCCCGCCTTAAACCCGGCGAGGTAGGCGGCCATCATGTTGCTCGCGCCGTGCGAATCGATGCCGCGGAGGTCGGCCCAGACGAGCACATCGGCCGACTGGCGAGCGTCCTCTTCGGGCATGCCATTGACCACGAAGAGGTCCACCAGCGACTGGCGCATGGTCGCCTCGGGGACGCGGACGGTGAGGTGTTCGGGAATGACGAGGCGCGTGTGCATGTGGAGCCCTCCGGGTGCCCGCGCGCGTTCTGCCGCGCTGCGGGTGACAGTTGGGGTAGTTTGCACGAATGGCACGTGGGCCGCACGCGGCGACGTGGCCTCCTGGCCTGCACGTTTCCGGCACTTTGTCAGGCGAAAGCTGCGTGGCCACGAGACCGCCTATTCTCCGGGGTGGACGACCGCTCTCAAACTATGCCTCCCCGTCTCCGGGAACACCACCTCCCGGTGCTTCCGAGGCCGTCGCTGGCCCGTTAATCGCTGACCGACGCACTCCACTGCACAACAAACTCGAAATGTTATCTACCGGTAGATAATTCGTGCGCTAGGTAGATTTTCGGTTGCAAACGCGGGATCTCCCTCATAGACTCGCGGCTAACTCGGGCGGCGAATCGAGTTAGACATCGGATCAGTCGGATAAGGCGGGGGGAAGAAATATCGAAAGAACTATACCTGGTTTCGCGCTGGGCCTGCTCTGCGGGGGGCATGGTCCGAGTAAACGCGCTGCGAGGTAATCCCCGGGAAGTGCCCCTGCGGGGGCGTCAGGTTTAGGAGCAATTCTTTGACAGCCGTTCATCTTGGGCGGCGTTCGCGGAAGCCACGGTGGCTCCTCGCGTTCATTCCGCTGCTTGCGGTCGCGATGGGTATTGCGGGCGCATTTTCGAGCAATACTGGCCAGTCCGCCGCAAGCCACGTTGAGCCCGTCCTTGTTGACGGGAATCCTACATGCCAGGACCTCGGGTATGACTTCGGCTTCAAGCCGTACGCAGGGGATGTCGGTGGCCTCGAAGCCGATCCATCCGGGATATTCGTCCTCGGACCGGGCACCATCACAGTGGGCGAGAACGATGACGAAAACGGGATCGACTGGACCTCCACGTTCCCAATCGGCGCGGTCATCGTCAAGGGTGGCAATAACGCGAACGTCTACTATTACGAGCCTGGGGCGTCATCGGATACCGGGCTCGTCACGCCAACGAACCCAAGCAATGGCCGGCCTTCCGGCTTGAGTCACGTCGTCTTCTGCTGGGATGCGGGCGACGAGCCTCCCCAGGTCGAACTTAACGTCTTCAAAACGGCCGATACCTCCTTCACGCGGACGCACAACTGGTCCATTACCAAGTCCGTCGACCCTGCCGAAATCTTCCTCTACACCAATGGCTCTGGCGACCAGGACGTCACCTGGACCGTCGATGTGACGCATGACGGTCACACCGATAGCGCTCACACCATTTATGGCGAGATCACCATAGAAAACGCCGGTGATATCGACGCCGAACTCGTGTCGGTCGTCGATGACCTTGGAATTACCGGGCTCGAAGACATCGCCCTGGTCTGCAGCGACGAGGACGGAGCGCAGATTGCAGTCGCCGGCTACGTCCTGGCACCCCTGGCGAGCATCACCTGCTCGTACAGCGTCGCAGTGTCCGCAGACGAAGCGACCGAAGGTGTAAACACCGTGACCGTTGTGGCTGTCGATGCGGCAGCTCCGTTCGTGGCGGACGACGACTGGGCGTTCGGCGACCCGACAACCGAAACCAA
>JBBSKE010000496.1:0-2710 GCA_038256595.1 Tepidiformales bacterium
AGGTCGGAGTATCCCCGAAGCGGTCCGGCATGTAGGTCGTACCAGTGATGATGGCACCGGCCTCACGCAGACGCGCGACCAGGGTGGCGTCCGCTTCAGGGACATCTTCGGTGCCCCAGGAGATGCCAATCGTGTTCGGCATGCCCTTCACGAAGAACTGGTCCTTGATGCCGATCGGGATGCCGTGCAGCGGTCCGCGGAGTTTGCCGGCCTTCGCCTCCGCATCGAGCAGGGTTGCTTCGGCCAGCCAGCCCTCGCGGTCGAGGTAGGCGTAAGCCTTGATGTGCGGCTCGAGTTTGTCCGTGCGTTCGATGAACGAGGTGTTGTATTCGAGCACCGACAGCTCGCCCGAGGCGATCATTGCGGCGGCTTCGGTGACCGTCAGGTTGTACAGCGCGGTGGGTGACTTGGTCGCTACGGACACAGGCGAACTCCTTGAGTGTGGCTGGCAGGCAGGCCCGCGGGCTGAAGAACGGGCTGGGTCCGGTGGCGAATTTCGGTCATGCAGGTACCTGCGCGCGGGTGACGATCGGCGGCACCTGGAGGTGGAAATCGGTCACCTGCTGGTAGGCGTCAGCGGCCTTGAGGACGTTGGTCTCGTCGAACGGCTTTGCGGAGATCTGGAGGGAGAGCGGGAGGCCGTTGCTGGCGAAGCCCATCGGGATGGCGATGGCCGGGTAGCCGATGAAGCTCCAGAGGCTCGTCAGGATCGGCATGGCGATGTTCGAGGCGTAACCCTGGTCGGCGATTTTGCCGGCGGGCGCCTTCATCGTGGGCGTGAGGATGACGTCGTAGTTCTGCATGATGGCGTCGAGCTGCTTCTTCGCGTAGGTGCGAACGCGGAGCGACTGCATGAAATCCGAAGCCGAGAGGAAGAGGCCGAAGCTGGACATGCCGACGCGGGTGAAGCGGCCCCAGTCCTTCCACATCGCTTCGTAGCGCTTCACGTAGATGCCGGACTTTTCGCCCGAGTTGTTCACCCACTGCGCATTCACGATGGCGGGGAGGTTCTGGATCTTCACTTCGGAGATGAGCGCGCCGCCCTGGCGGAAGACGTCGATCGCGGCTTCGAAGCCGGCCACCATCTCCGGGGAGCAGTCGGGCAGGTTCGTGAAGCCGTCGTGGATGACGCCGACGCGCAGGCCGGAGAGGTTGCCATCCAGGTAAGAGGTGTAATCCGGGATCGGCACATCGACCGAGTTCGGGTCGCTGGCGTCGTAGCCTGCGATGGTGCTCATGAGGGCGGCGCAGTCCCAGGCGCTGCGGGCGAGCGGGCCGATGTGGTCGAGGCTGTAGCCGTTGTAGGTGCAGCCGGACTTCGGGACGATGCCGAAGGTGCCCATCAGGCCGGAGACGCCGTTCGCAGCCGCCGGCCAGCGAACGCTGCCGCTGGTATCGGTGCCGAGCCCGCCGAGGAACATCCCGGCGGCCACGCCAGCGCCGGTGCCGGAACTCGAACCACCGGGGCTATGCTCCGGGTTCCAGGGGTTGCGCGGGATGGGGAACGGCTTCTCGCTATCGGGACCGCCGCTCGCGAACTCGTTCGTCACGTTCTTGCTTATGATGATCGCGCCGGCGTTGCGCAGGCGGCGGACGGCCGGGCCATCGCCCTGCTTGCCCCATTCCGGGTCCAGCGTGAGCGAGTTCGCGGTCGTAGGTGCGTCATCGGTCGCGAGGATGTCCTTCAGGCCGAGGGGGATGCCCTGGAGCACGCCCCGGTCGAGGCCGATGGCGAAGGCGGCGTCGGCTCGTTCGGCCGCAGCGAGGGCGGTCGCGTCCATGCGCGTGATGTTGACGCCGAGGATCGGGTCGAGGCGGTCGGCGCGCTCAAGCAGCGCCTTCGTCAGTTCGACACTGGTGATCTCCCCGGCGCGCATTGCGCGGGCGGCATCCCGGATTGTGAGCGGAATAGTCATGCAAACACCTCCTTGCGAGAAACGATGGGCGGCACCTTCAGGTGCCAGTCGGTCAGTGACTGGTAGGCGTCTCCCACGCGGAGGACGGTCGCCTCTTCGAATGGCCGCCCGATGACCTGCAGCGAGAGCGGCAGGCCGTCGTTCGTGAATCCCATGGGGCAGGCGAGCGCGGGCACACCGAGGAAGCTCCAGACGCCCGTGTTAATCGGGAAGCTGAGCCCGGTGCCGCGCGAATAGCCGATATCTGCGATTTTGGTCGCGCCGGTCTTCGCCGTCGGGCTCACGAGGATGTCGTAGGTCTGCATCAGCTCGCCGAACACCTTCTGGGCGTAGCGGCGCACGCGCATGACCTGCATGAGGTCGGCGGCGCTGATAAAGAGGCCAAGCGAGCCGCCGGCCATGCGCGTGTAGCGGCCCCAGTCGTTCCACTGGGCCGCGAAGCGCTTCGTGTAGATGCCGGACTTCTCTGCGGCGTTGTTCAGGTAGTTCGCCTTTTCGAAGACTTCGAAATGCGGGAAGACGACGTCCTCGCAGGTCGCGCCGAGTTCGCTGAGCGCCTGCACGGCCGATTCGAAGCGCTCGACCGTCTCCGGGATGACGCCTTCGACGCCGCGTGTGTGGTGTTCACGCAAAACGCCGATGCGGAGGCCGGAGATGTCGCCCGAGAGCGCGGAAACGTAGTTCTTTTCGATCGGGAGCGACGTCATCGTGGCGTCGGTCGGGTCGTACCCGGCGATCACCTCAAGGAGGGCAGCCACATCCCAGGCACTGCGCGCCATTGGGCCGATGTGGTC
>JBBSKE010000497.1:0-2708 GCA_038256595.1 Tepidiformales bacterium
ATCGAACCTTCGTTCGACAACGCACTCTCGGGCACGTACACGCCCCTGAGCCGCCCGCTCTTCATCTACACCCGCCAGGCCACCCTCAAGGAGAAGCCGGAAGTCCTCGGGTTCATCAAGTTCTACCTGGACAACATGAACACGCTTTCGAAGGAAGTGGGCTACATCTCCCTTCCGGACGCGCTGACCAAGACGCAGCAGGACAAGATCACTTCGTTCCTGCCCAAGTAATCTCCGCCAGGCGCTCCCTGCGAGCGCCATCAATCGCCGCATCGGGAAGGGGAACATCCACTGTTTTCCTTCCCGATCGCGCGCTAGGCTAGCATCGCCGGCCAGTTCGCCGGACCAACCCAGGGGCCCCCTCCAATATGGCATCAGATCGCCCGCTCCCCGCTCCTTCTCCTCTTGATACCGAGAACATGCGCCGGAAGATGTCCAAGAGCGCACTGCGCCGGCCGCACGAATTCCTGGTCATGGCCTTCCTCTGGGCCTGCGGAAGCATCACGCTCATCGTGACCGTCCTGATAATCTCCACCCTCTTCGGAGAAACGGTCAGCTTCTTTCGCGATGTCTCCTTCGCTGACTTCTTCCTGAGCACCAAGTGGACGCCACTCTTCGAGCCGGAGAACTTCGGCATTTGGCCGCTCATCTTCGGAACGCTCAACGTCCTCTTCTACTCCCTGCTTTTCGCGCTCCCGCTCGGCCTCGCCTCAGCCATCTACCTGAGCGAATACGCCCACCCGAACAGCCGGCGCATCCTCAAGCCGATACTCGAAGCGCTGGCCGGCGTCCCGACCGTGGTCTACGCCTTCTTCGCCCTGACCTTCATCACCGAAGACTTCCTGCGGCCGCTGCTCGGCGCCGAACGGGTGCCGATTTTCAACTCGCTCGCGGCCTCGCTGGTGATGGCAGTCATGATTCTGCCGACGATCGCCTCGGTCTCCGAAGACGCGATGGCGAACGTCCCGCGCGACCTGCGGGAGGCCGCCTACGGCCTCGGAGCGACGCGGCTCGAAGTCGCCATGAAGGTGGTCTTCCCGGCGGCGCTTTCCGGCATCGTGGCGGCTGTCCTGCTGGCGATCGCGCGCGTCATCGGCGAGACGATGATCGTTGCCATCGCAGCCGGCTCGACGCCGAACATGTCGCTCCTGCCGCTCGATACCATCCAGACGATGACGGGCTTCATGCTCCAGGTCGGACTCGGTGACGCCGCCCGCGGCACAACCGACTACACCTCGCTGTTCGCGGTCGCCTCAACGCTCTTCGTCTTCACCTTCATCACGAATGTGGCCGCCGCGATGATCGTTTCCAAGTTCCGGGAGGCGTACGACTAATGGCAGTGCATAGCACCACTCCTCCTCCCATCTCTCTGACAGCCCAGGGCCCAGTCGCCCGCCGACAGGCGTTCTCGCGAGCCTCGCGTTACGTCCTGCTGGGCGCGACGCTCGTGGGCGTGGTCGCCCTCATCGTTCTCGCCTACGACGTTATCCGCACCGGCGGCGGCAGGCTCTCGCTGGATTTCCTGACCTCCTATCCGTCGCGGAATGCCGATGAAGCCGGCCTGCGTTCGTCGCTCTTCGGCACCGCCTGGGTCATGGCGACGACCATCGCAATGGCCATTCCCCTCGCGATTGGGACCGCTGTCTTCCTCGAGGAATTCGCGCCGAAGGGCCGGTTCACGACGATCGTCCGGCTCAACATCTCCAACCTGGCCGGCGTGCCAAGCATCATCTACGGCATTCTCGGGCTCGCCGCGTTCGTCCGTGGCGTCGAAGTGGGCGGCATCACGCTCATCCCGGCGATGGGGCCAAGTATCATCGCTGGAGCCTTCACGCTGGCCCTGATGATCCTCCCGATGACGGTTATCGCCTCGGTCGAGGCAATCCGCCAGGTGCCGCCGAGCATTCGCGACGGCTCCCTCGCACTCGGCGCCACGCGTCTGCAGACGGTCTGGTATCACACTCTGCCGGGCGCCATTCCGGGAATCATGACCGGCACGATTCTCGCGATCGCCCGCGCCGCTGGCGAGACCGCAGCCCTTATCATGATTGGCGCGTTCGCCTTCATCGCCTTCGACAACAGCAGCTTCGGCGACGACTTCACGACGGTGCCCATCCAGATCTACAACTGGACCACCCGTCCCCAGTCCGACTTCCGCGAGAACGCAGCGGCCGGAATTATCGTCCTCATGGTGATGGTGGTAGGCCTTAACCTCATCGCCATCCTTATCCGCGAGCGGTTCCGCCGCAAGTAACAGGAGCTTCGACCATGGCAATCAATCTTCGTCCGGCGCAAACTGGACAGCGAATGGATACCGAACGCACCCTCAACAATGCCGCCGCGGGATCGACCACGACCACCGAAGTGACGGAGGAGATCGCCGTCTCGATCGAAGACCTGAGCCTCTGGTATGGCCAGAAGCGCGCCCTCACGAACGTCTCGATGAAGATTGCGGTGAACAAGGTGACTGCGCTCATCGGCCCCTCTGGCTGTGGGAAAAGCACCCTCCTGAGGTCGGTCAACCGCATGAACGACCTGATCCCGGGGGTCCGCATCGAAGGGAAGATGTTCTACCACGATATCGACATCTACGGGCAGAACATCGACCCGGTGGAAGTGCGGCGGCGCATCGGCATGGTCTTCCAGAAGCCGAACCCGTTCCCGAAGTCCATCCGCGACAACGTTGCGTTCGGCGCCAAGGTCAACGG
>JBBSKE010000498.1:0-2708 GCA_038256595.1 Tepidiformales bacterium
ATCCGGCCTGCGGTGCCACGCAGGTCCGGATCGGCTGGAGTCGGCCTGCGGCAGGGAGTTCGGCGGTGAATCACGCGATCCCGAGCTGGCGCAGCGGGCGTCCGGTTCGTTGTATTGGTAATTTTTGGCCGGGAATCGTATCTTTGGGATAGCATCTGCGCGAGTTCGTGCCCGCGGGAGTCGTCGTCATGGCCAAAACCAAGCACTACCAGCACTTTTGCCCCGTTGCCCGTTCGCTCGAAGTGATCGGCGAGAAGTGGTCGCTGCTCATCGTTCGCGACCTGCTCGGGGGCGACAAGCGCTTCACCGATCTCATGCGCGGGCTTTCGAACATCACGCCAAAGTGGCTGACCATGCGACTGCGGGAACTCGAAGACGCCGGCATCGTCGAGCGCGCCCACGAGCCGGGCAAGCGCGAGGTGTGGTATCGCCTTTCGCCGACCGGCCGCGAACTGGGCGGGGTCATCGCCGAATTGAACGTCTGGGGCCTGCGCCATGCGATGCGCCCGCCGCAGGAGGACGAAGTCGTCGGGGATGGCCGCTTCGGTCGCTCGTTGCTCGGCTTTCTCAACCACGAGCGCGTTGTTCTCGACGAACCAGGGACCTGGCGCATCGATTTCTCGGCCACGAACACGGGTTGGTTCAGTTTCGATGGCGAACGCTGGAGCCGGTCCGCAAGTGACGCCCCGGACGTCTGGGTGCGAACCACGCCGCGCGAATGGGCGACCGCAATCGGTCAGACCTCGGAGGAGCGACGCGCGACCCTGGAATCGATGGATATTTCGGGCGAACCGGGCGCAGTGTCCGAGTTTATCGACGTCATCTGCGCGATTCCCGCGAACACGCGCAAAGTTCGCGTCACGGCCCGGGAAGAAGATGCGGTAGCGGTGGTTTAGGGCAACTTCCCGTTATGTTGCGTCGCGGGCGCAGCGGAAGCCGATGTCGCTGGTCGAACTATCCGGCGTGCTCCAGCCGCGAGCGGAGACGCGCCAGCGGAACGATTCGGCTTCGTGCGTGAGGTAGGAACCGCCCCGGATCACGCGCTGGGCGCCATCGCTCGGGCCGGCGGGGTTCACGAAGTCGCCGCGCAGGCCGAGGTGCGGGTCGAACCAGTCGGCGCACCACTCCCAGGTGTTACCCACCGTGTTGTAGAGTCCGAATTCGTTCGGTTCGAAGGCATCGACGGGCGCAGTGCCGGAGTAGCCGTCCGTGCGGGCGTTGATAATCGGGAAGAGGCCCTGCCAGGTGTTGCACTGCTGCTCGCCGTCGGGCGCGAACGAGAATCCCCAGGGGTAGTAGGCGCGATCGAGGCCGCCGCGGGCCGCGCATTCCCACTCGGCTTCGGTCGGGAGGCGCTTCCCAGCCCAACTGGCATAGGCGGAGGCATCGCTCCAGGAGACATGGACGACCGGGTGGTCCCAGCGGCCATCGAGTCGCGAGCCCGGGCCTTCCGGCTGCCACCAGCAGGCGCTATCGACAACCCGCCACCAGGGCGAATCCTCGAGCGGCGCGGGAGCGGGATGGCCGTGTGGCAGCAGGCCACCGAAGACGAAGGACCAGCCAAACTGCTCGGCTTCGGTGCGGAAGCCGGTCGCTTCGACGAAATCGGCGAACTGCTCGTTCGTGACCGCGGTCGCGTCGATCCAGAAGGCGTCGAGTTCGACCCAGCGCGGCGGAGATTCGCCGTCGTTCGGGTTCTCGTCGTCTTCGTCGCAGCCCATGACGAAGCTGCCGGCGGGCACGAAGACCATGCCCGCCGGGACCGGCTCGGCCGTGCTCAGACGGTCGCCATCGCCGGGTCGAGCTTCTTGCCTGTCGCCGGATCGACTTCGAACGGCCCGGGGAGATCGAATTCTTTGGCCCACTCTCTCATGGTCGGCAGAATTTCCTCGCCCATCAGCCTGAGGCTGCGCATCGAGTCGTCGTGGGTCATCGCGCCGTCGCCATCCCAGAGGATGGCGATGCCCGGGCGCAGCTTTTCGATGGCGATGCGCAGGTCGGCGAGGACGGTCTTCGGCGTCCCGCAGATGATGCCGCGCTTGGCCCGCTGGTCGTCGAAGCTGCCTGCCTCGAAACCAGTCGCGGAGAGGCCACGGCCGGCGAGTTGCGCGCGAGACCCAGCAGTCGGGAGGAGCGCCTTCTTCGAGGTGAGGCCAGGGAGCGCCTGCAGGTAGGAGTGGACACCGCCCTGGTTTCCTTCGAGGAACGGGTTGCTCGGGCCCTGGAGCAGCTTGCGAGCGGTCGCATCGGCCAGCTCTTCGGTCTCATCGACGTGCAGCTTGATCATGTAGCCGTAGTTCTGGGGGCCGGCGTCGTAGCCGTTCTCCTTCGCGATTTCGGTGTAAATGTCGAAGCACTGCTTGGTCGGGTCCTCGTCGGTCGAGGTCATGACGTAGGGCAGGCGATTGCGGGCGGCCCATTCGAGCGTGTTGTAGCTAAGCACGCCGGGCACCCAGATGGGCATGTGCGGCTTCTGGTACGGCTTCGCCCACGGATTCACGTAGCGGAACTGGTAGTGGCGGCCCTCCCAGCGGAACGGGCCGGGGTCGGTCCACGTCTTCACGATAAGTTCGTGGGCCTCCTGGAAGCGCTCCCAGTTGTAGGGCGCCTGGGCGTTGTGGCTGAGGCTTTCGCGGCCAGTGCCGCGCACCCAGCCGCTAATCAGGCGGCCCTTGGAGATGGTGTCGATCATCGCCAGCTCTTCGGCG
>JBBSKE010000499.1:0-2663 GCA_038256595.1 Tepidiformales bacterium
GATCGACGGCATCATCGCCTCTCTCAACGACCCACACTCCTCCTACATCACCCCCGAAGACGTCCAGGCCGGCGCGCTTGAACTGAACTCCTCCTACGAGGGCATTGGCGCCTCTGTATCCGATACAACTGGCGAGGTCCAGATCGTCGCCCCGTTCCGCGATTCACCGGCCGAGGCGAGCGGGATTAAATCGGGTGACGTCATCCTCGAAATCGATGGCGAACCGACGGACGGCTGGAGCAACATGGAGGCCGTGCAGCGCATTCGCGGCCCGAAAGGCACGACCGTTACGCTGACCGTTCGTCATCTCGATGGAACGACCGAGACAATCGAGGTCACCCGCGGCGACATCCCGATTACGAGCGTCTTCACCGAGCCAAACCTCGAAAGCATCCCCGGCGAAAGTGGCACCGAGATCGTCGCGCGCGACGGCACCCCGGCGCCGGACATCGCCTACATCGCCATCTCGCAATTCCACGACACGACCGTGACCGAACTCCGGACCGCGCTCAAGGGCCTGGAGGGCAAGGGCTACACAGGCCTCGTGGTCGACGTTCGCGGCAACCCCGGCGGGCTTCTCTCGGCGACGGTCGATGTGGCGGACGAATTCCTCGACGGCGGCGTGATTCTCACCGAAGTCGACGCGGACGACCAGAAGAAGTCGTGGTCGGCGAAACCAGGCGGCGGGGCAACGGAGATCCCCATCGTCATTCTCCAGGACTCGGGCAGCGCGAGCGGCTCCGAAGTTCTCGCCGGCGCCCTTCGCGATGGTGGCCGCGCGAAGATTGTCGGGACACGCAGCTTCGGCAAGGGCACAGTCAATCGGCCGGTCGCCCTCAAGGATTGCGGCGAACCGCAGTGCGGCATCCTCTACCTCTCCATTGGCCGCTGGCTCAGCCCAGCCGGCGAGGAGATCGAGGGCATTGGCATCAAGCCGGACATCGAAGTTCCGATGACCGCCGACGAGTACATCGAGCAGGGCGACCTGCAAATGTTCAAGGCGATCGAAGTACTGCGCGGTCAGTAACCTTCGGGTTACACTGGTACGACCAATCGGGCCCCGGCTGGATCAGCCGGGGCTCTTGCGTGAGAGGACGAACGGCATGCCCGGCGATATTGTGAACGTTGCCCAGAACCGCAAAGCGCGCCACGACTACGAGATCGTGGCCTCGTTTGAGGCGGGCATCGTGCTTACCGGTTCGGAGATCAAGTCAGTTCGCGAGCACAAAGAGCAGCTCGTGGGCGGCTTCGCGCGCGTCCGCCACGGGGAGGTCTTCCTCGAAGACGTGCATATCTCGCCCTATCTCAACGCCGGGTACTCGGGCCACGTCGCCACTCGCACACGCAAGCTGCTGCTCCACAAGAAAGAGATCTTCAAGATCGAGCAACTCATGGGCGAACAGGCCCTCACGCTCATCCCACTCTCGATGTACCTGAAGAACGGCAAGGCGAAGGTGCAGATCGCCCTCTGCCGCGGCCTCAAGCGTTATGACAAGCGAGAGCGCATCGCCGAGCGCGAAGTGAACCGCGACATCGCCCGCTCCATCCGCCGGGATGTCTAACAGGGGTCCGGACCGACGACGAACTCGAAGGCGAAACCTTATCGAGGCGTAAGAGACAACGCTGGGCAGGGAGTGGACGAACTCCTGGCCGGCTCCTACGACGAAGCCCGGCTACGGGCACACCTGGAAGTGATTCGTCGCCGCCGTTTACAGGACTGATGGGCTGGTCTCAGTGTCCGGCTCAGCCTCTCAGCACGCAGCACTCCTTACTCAGCACTCCCCGCCCTCAGCTCTCCGCGCGCGGGATGCCCGCAAACCCCAGCCACTCTTCTTCCCATTCGAGCACCACGTTGATCATTGCGGCATCGAAGTTCTCGGGGACGCCCGGGGTTCGCCGCATCTTGAACTCGTCATCGACGAGCGGCGCGATTTCGCCCGGCGTTTTCGCCTGGATGCCGAGTTCGCGCTCAGTCTGGAGCACGAGTTCGATCAATTCGCCGGCGATGATCACGCCCTCTTCCTGGAGCTGCTCCCAGATCCATTCCGCACACTCTTCGAGGAGCTTTCCGTCGAGTCGCCCTGTTGTCACATTATCTGCCATGCGAAAAACCTACCCGAAGCTGCCGATCCATGCGAATTTCAGCCCGGACCGGGTGCGCCAACCTTCGCCCGCAGCGTCTTCAGGCGATTGATGTTCTCGAGGTCCGGGCCTTTACCGTCGATCCCGGGCACTTCAAGGAACATGTTCACGTTTGCGAACGCGGGGCTGCCGATGAGGCACTCGAAGCCGTCGTAGCCGATGTGCCCGTCGCCGATGTTCTCGTGGCGGTCGCGCACACCCCCGAGGGGCATCTTGCTGTCGTTTGCGTGCACCACTACGAGCCGTTCGAGCCCGATTTCGCGGTCGAACTCTTCCATCGCGCGTTCGCAACCGTCCGGGGTGCCGATATCGTAGCCCATGGCGAAGGCGTGGCAGGTGTCGAGGCAGATGGCGACGCGCCGGTCGTTGTCGAGCCCCCGGAGCAGGGTTCCGAGCTCCTTGAAGGTCGTGCCGATGCCGTTTCCCTGCCCGGCGTTGTTCTCCATGACCAGGAGCGACTCCCCGGGCGAGGCTTCGAGCGCCTGCCGCATGAGTCCGCAGATCTGCGGGACGAGCGCATC
>JBBSKE010000500.1:0-2658 GCA_038256595.1 Tepidiformales bacterium
GCCATGCCGTGAAAATCTACCCCGACAAGGTCGGCATCATCGATGGCGATACTCGCTACACCTATCGCCAGGCGGTCGAGCGCGTCTACAAGTTCGCCAACGCGCTCCTCGCCCTCGGCCTCAAACCCGGCGACAACATCGCCATCCTCGCGAACAACTCCCATCGCTACTGGGAGAGCTACTTCGTCGCCGACATCGCGGGTATGCCGCTCGCGCCGCTGAACACGCGTCTTTCGGCCAAAGAGTACGAGTTCATCCTCAACGACGGCGACGTGAAGGCGCTGATCCTCGGGCCCGAATTCGTCCCCGTGTACGAACAGTTCAAGGGCGGCTGCCCGGGCATCGCGCACGTCATCCACACCCACGGCCCGGCCCCGGAGGGGATGCTCGACTACGACACGATCGTCGCGGCGGCCGAGCCACTCGACCATTCCGTTCGCGAATGGGACGAGAACGACATGATCGACCTCTGCTATACGGGCGGCACCACCGGCCTGCCCAAGGGCGTCATGCTCACCCAGCGCAACGTCGTCTCGAACGCGATGCACGCGATCATGATCGGCTTCGGCGAACATGACACCTGGCTCCATGCGGCGCCGATGTTCCACCTCGCCGACGCCTGGGCCTGCTACGCGATCACGATGGTCGGCGGCGCCCACACCTTCATCCCGGCGTTTACGCCGGTAGGCGCACTCGAAGCGATCCAGGGCCACAAAGTCACGAAGACCATCTTCGTCCCAACCATGATCAACTTCCTCGTGAACTTCCCGGGGACGAAGGACTACGACCTCTCCAGCCTCGACATGCTGCTCTACGGCGCGTCTCCGATGCCGGTCGATCGGCTGCTCGCCGCGGTCGAAGTCTTCGGCCCGATCCTGCTCCAGGCCTACGGCATGACCGAGACGGCGCCGCTGCTCACCTCGTGGCAGAAGCCCTGGCTCAACTTCACCGGCGGCGAGGCCGAGATGAAGCGCCTCGCCAGCTGTGGCCGCGAAATCCCCGGTGTCACCGTCCGCGTGGTCGATGAGAACACCGGCCTCGATGTGAAGCCCGGCGAAGTCGGCGAAATCATCGCGAAGGGCCCGAACGTGATGAAGGGCTACTGGAAGCGCCCCGAAGAGACCGAGCGCGCCCTCCGCGACGGCTACATGCACACCGGCGACCTCGCCACCATCGACTCCGAGAACTTCATCTACATCGTCGACCGGGCGAAGGACATGATTATCTCGGGCGGCGAGAACATCTACTCGACCGAGGTCGAAAACGCGCTCTACGAGCATCCAGCGGTGCTGGAGGCGGCAGTCGTCGGCATCCCGGACGAGAAGTGGGGCGAGGCAGTGCTCGCCGTCGTTGTCCCGCGCGAAGGGTTCACCCCGACCGAATCGGAGATCATCGAGCACTGCCGCAGCCTCATCGCGAGCTACAAGTGCCCGAAGAAGGTGGTCTTCCAGGCGATTCCGCTGCCCAAGAGCGGCCCCGGCAAGATCCTCAAGACCGAGATCCGCAAGCCCTACTGGGAGGGTGAAGGCAAAATGGTCCACTAGAGACGAACGTGACGGCTCGGAAAATTGATGGAACCCCGCCAACTCCCCGAGCAAGTGATCTCCGTCCATTGCCTGCGGGAAGGTCGTTCCATGTCCGATTTGAACAAGCTCGCGCAGTATTTCGGTGGCTTTTGGAAGAACGAAGCGACTGCTG
The DNA here is from genome assembly GCA_038256595.1 of Tepidiformales bacterium. GTDB lineage: Bacteria > Chloroflexota > Dehalococcoidia > Tepidiformales > Tepidiformaceae > JBBSKE01. Next base: position 1,699 of record JBBSKE010000500.1, read on the forward strand.
CCGGGTCGCCGCTCTATGCGGCGCTAGGCGAAGTCGTGGCCGGCGATGATGCGCTGCTTCGGCTCGCGGCCGAATCACAGGCCGGTCAACCTGCGGCGAATATGCTGTTCGCGGCGGTCCACGCCCTCCTCGCCGAGCGGCCGGACGATCCGCTTGCCGACTACTACGCTTCGCTCAGCGGCACAAGGTCGCCGGATGCGGAGCTGGGCGCGCGCTTTGCCGCGTTCTGCAAGCGCTGGTCCGAGCCGATCACCAAAATTCTTCGCACTCGCATGGTCCAGACGAATGAAGTGCGGCGCTGTGCGTTCCTGCTCCCAGCGCTCTCCTTCGCCTGGCGCGAAGCCGGGCGCCGTCCGTTGGCCCTCATCGAGGTTGGACCCAGCGCGGGCCTCAATCTCCTGTTCGACCAGTACCGGTATCGGTTCAGCGAGACGCTGACCGCCGGTGACCCCGGCTCGCCGGTAGAGATAGACGCAGAGGTGCGCGGCTCGCTCTCCGCGGCCGATGTCGAACTACCGGCGGTTGCCTCCCGAATGGGTATCGACCTCAACCCGCTGAACCTCCGTGATGCGAAGGATGCGGCGTGGCTCGCGGCCTTGACCTGGCCAGAGCACGGCGACCGCCACCGGCTCCTCGCGGCGGCTATCGAAGTGGCACAGCGGTCGAATCTATCGCTCCTCGCCGGGGATGCCGTGACGATGCTGCCGGGCATCCTGGCCGAAACCCCGCCAGAGGTGACGCCCTGCCTCATCGCAACCTTCGTTCTGCACCAGATCCCTCCTCCGCAACGGCTCGAATTCCGGCGAATGCTTGAAGATGAGAGTCGCAAGCGGCCGTTTCACTTCGTTGTCGCCGGGTATTCGGATTTCCTCGGCTGGGAAGGCTCCCAGGCGGACGGCTCCACCTTCACAAAGGTCGCGATGCTCGAAAACGGGCAGACTTCGGTTCGAACGCTGCTCC
>JBBSKE010000501.1:0-2647 GCA_038256595.1 Tepidiformales bacterium
CACCTGGTTCTCCACATTTGCGGGGTCAATTCCCACCGTTACGGTTGCCGATGAGGTCGACCACCCGCCCTGGCTGTCCAGTTCGCCGCCATCGAGAGAATCGAAGTTGTCGATCAGCGTGAACCCGCTCACCTTCCGCGGCATCCCCGCCTGGGAACAGTTCTTCCAGCGCTTCGGCAAGTTCTGGATCTGGGCAGATCGCCAGGGCCCGCTGCCAGAGATGCCGCTTTCGGTGCGAAACCACGTTGTCATCGCCGGGTACGGCCGCGTCGGAGAGCTGACCGGGCACTCGCTCGCCCAGCTGGAAATCCCCTACATCGTCATCGAAGCTGATATCGACCGCGTTCGGCGCCTGACGGACGCGAAAGTCGGCGCCATCTGGGGCGACGCCGCGAATATCGAAACCCTCAAGCTGGCGGGCGTGGATCGCTGCCGCCTTGTCGCGATCTGCGTGCCAGACGAGAGCACCTGCCTCCTGACGACCGCCTCGGTGCGCAAGCTCAACGAATCGGTGCCCATCATCGTTCGAGCCCGCCACGGCGACGAAATCCCCATCCTCCGCGGCCTCGGTGCGAACCACATCGTCGTGCCCGAATACGAAGGTGGCATCGAATTGATGCGTCAGTCGCTCGTCGCGCTTGGGTTCGATACCGAACAGGCGCTGCAGTACGCCGACGCCATCCGCGATATCCACTACGGTGAGGGCCACGACCCGTTCTAACGACGCCGGCCGCTCAGGCGGTGACGATCTCCAGCGAGTAGGCGGTAAACGCGGGCTTCTCGAGTTCGATGAGATACTCGAGGGCCTGCACGTCGATCACTTCGCCGGGACTCGATGCCACGATGATGCGGAAGCTGAACTGGCGCGTCGGGTCCGCTGCGACATCTGCGACTGTTGGCTGGATGATCTCCGGGACGTTCCCCGTGAGCGATTCGACGGCGATGCTCAGCCCTTTCTTCGTCCCCCGGAGCTGGAACATCTCGCTCGCTCGGCGCACGAACATGCGGCGGCGGGCGAGTGGCCAGCGTTCATCGGTCGAAATCCCCAGCCAGGTAGCGAGCCATTCGAGCACTTCGGGCGGCGTGGTGGCCGGGTCGAAGTAGCCCGGCATGCTGTCGAGCATCCGTTCAATTGGTGAAAGCACGTCTTCGAAGATGCGCAGAAAACGCCCGAGGAAGGCTTCCTGCTGGTAGATCTCCGGCAGGTACTGGATGAGATAGCTTGGCTGGTAGCGGTCATTCGCGGGCATGGTGAGGCTACCGGTCCGCGATGACGGTGATGACGGGCGGGTAGGCGTAGGGCAGCACGTCTTCGGCGAGCGCCATTTGCTGTGCCGGTTGGCGCGTCTGGCCGGTATCGACATCGATCTGGATGAGGTTCGTCTCGCGCACGTATTCGACCCCCGGCACGCTGAGAATCACCGATTGCAGCTCCGATGCGTAGAGGTCGCGACCGAACGGCCATCCGTCGCCAGCGGTGCCGCCGAGCAGAGGGTCCAGGTAGCGGCGCACGCGGTTCGCCACTTCGACACGCACGGCTTCGGCAACCATGCCCCGGCGAATCACGAGGCTGGCTTCGACCCGGACACCGATGTACGCCGGGCCATCGACAACAAGTTCAGTCCCAAGCAGGCGACGCTCGTCAAGGTATTCGCGCACCTCGGTAATCAGGTCGGGAGGCGGCTGAAGGGCGTCGAGCGTGCGCAACTGGTCCGGCAGCTGCGGCAAGACGAGCATTTCGACGGTCCCCGGCGGCACCGTCGAGTTGCGCTCGCTGCGCACCGGGATGCACTTCACACGGGCGACCCGGCGGGAGGCCTGCTTTGCGAGGAACTCGTAGTCGCTGGCGGTGACGGCGCGATTCTGGCCGCGCAGGGCGGCAGGAGCGCGCAACTTCGCCTCATCCAGCGATTCTGGGTCCATGCCGCCGGTCGCCGGCCGCCGATTCGTGACGCGCGCGACATATGGCAGCGAACTGCGCAGGACGATGAGCGTATGTTCGCCCACGTTGCCAATCGTGCCGCCGCCGTAGCGGTAGCGGTTCATGCGAATCAGGCTGCCCTTCGGCGGCGTCTTCCCGTAACTGACCTCGAGCCCGTTATGGCGGCGAATCACCGGCCCAAACGAGACCGTCCCGCTGACCGCGTCTATGAGGTAGTGGCGGTCGTCGGGGCCGGAATCCTGGAAGGTGGCGACTTCCTGCCAGGTCATCCACCCGGCTTCGTCCGTGCCTTCGAGCACCTCGATGTTCTCGTACGAGACGCGGTCGAGCAGCGGCCGGCTTGAGAACTGGTAGGTCTCGCCGGGGGCCCCGGATGCGCGGCCGAGGATTTCGCCTTCGATGAGGGCGCTGTGGCTGGCCATTGTTGAGCCGCCGATGCAGCGAAACTCGGCGCCGCGGATGCTCGGCGTGCCGGAATAGCCTGCCTGGCCTGGCCGCGGCTGGATCACCCGGAATCGCACCCAGAAGAGGCTGTTGCCGCCGAGGGTGCGCGCCTCCATCCCCGGGGGGAGGAGCATCGTGACCGCGCCGACCTGGTTGAAGCCGCCAGTGGTGTCGGAGTCGATTTCGACTCGAACCCAGCCGCCGGTGTCACCGCACCACGCCTCCCAGGCGAGTGGTGGGTCCCGGGGGTCGATCCCGATG
>JBBSKE010000502.1:0-2637 GCA_038256595.1 Tepidiformales bacterium
CTACCACAGCGACGGCCGTTGGTTCTATTCGATGATCTTCACGGCGTAGTCCGCTCTTCGAAGGCCTACAACCGCTCGCCCGCCGCGATCACGTGATCGCGGCGGGCGTTGCCATTTCAGGCTGTAAAATCTTGTGACACCGAATTACCTGCTGTGCTGCCAACCCTCCGGAGAACTCCATGCGACAGTCACTGCTGCTATCCGTGTACGCCGAACGCTTTGACGACGCGCTCCAGCAGCGAATCGCGCGGGCGAGAAGTGACGACGGCAATCCCGGCCGCTGTCGCCTCATTCGCCAGCCGTAACCCGATGCGCCACGCCCAATCCGCGACGTTCAGCGCCGAAGGTGTCGGTTCCCGCCCCGGCGATCGGGACCGAAGCGCATCGAGCACAGCCTGCGGGTCCGATTCGAAGAGGACGATGGCGCGGCAGTCCGCCCCTGAGAATCGAGTTGGGGCGCCGGCCATCCACCCGGCAGTCAGCCAGGTGCCCTCGAGCACCAGACCCTCTCGCCGGCCCTCCAATTCGTGCTTGAGGACGGTATCGAGTGCCGCGCAGACAGTCGCGCTCCCCTGCTCGAAGCGCGCATCGAAGGCTTCGAACGCGATGCCGCTCCCCTGCAGTTCCGGGAAGAAGCGGAGCTCCGGGTGCGACTCCATCGTCGAGGCCGCCTTGAGCGCCAGCCAGGTCGAATCCGCCTGCAGCCAGGAGATTCCCAGCCGTTTAGCGAGCATCGCCGCAACGGTCGTCTTGCCCGCGCCAGCCGCGCCGCCAATGAGATAAATGGGCGGTCGATTCTCGGTCATTGCGATGCGCACTCTGCCCGCCGCCGAGACGCTGCGCAACGTCCGAACCGGGACTTAACGCCTGCGTTCGACAGCCGAATTCGCAGCGGGCTACCTTGATGACCTATGAAGGCTCTTCCCATGTCCTGGCTGGCCCCGCTGGTCGCCGTGATCGCGCTGGCACTCTCCTCCTGCGGTGGCGATTCGAACGACAACGATGCGACCACGACAACCGGCGCGGTCAGCTCCGCGGCAGCAGACGCCACCGCCGGCACGGTCGATGGCACCCCCGGCTCAGAGTCCACGGCCGGCAGCGAAAGTGCAGGCAGCGCGGCAGCAGATGGCAGCCCTGCAACCGGCGCGACCACTCCCTCTCCCGAGCCGACAGATGTCCCCACCCAGGACCCGGAGCGTGTGAAACAGTTCACGAACGGGATCCTTGGCGAGGCCCAACAGCCGCTCTTCTACCTGCAGCTCATCACCGGCAACATCGAGTGCGGCACCGGCTGCGGCGACACCATTCCCCGCCGTTGGGATGCGGCCATCAAGGTCTGCGGCGCTGGCCGCTGGGAGGCCCGCAAGAGCGAAGACGGCTACAGCGAACCGGTCCACGGGCCGCTCATCGCAGCCCTCGTCGAGAGTTGCAACGTGATCGGGGCGAAATACTCCGCGGGCGGCACTCCGGACGATTCGGACGAGTGGCGGGAAGTCGCGAACAGCGCCCTCAACATCCTCGGGCCGCAGTACGACGTACTCCTCGAATCGACCGTGCCAGGCCAGTAGCTACGGGCGCAGGCGCATCGAGAGGCCATCCCGCGCGACGATAGCCGCACTCTCAGCGAGGGCTGCATCGAGGTCCCGCGTGACATCGAGGTAGCGCCCGGCGAGTGGGTCGAAATCGCCCTTCGCGATGCGCACGCACACTTCGGCGGCGAGCGAGGGTTCGTGCCAGGCGTTGTTCTTCCAGTGCGAATACGCCTTCAGCCCCGTCGGAGAGGCGAGCACGGCATCTGTCAGCCCCGTGTGCACGCCGCCCGGGTGAATCGCAAAGACGGAGACGCCATGCTCGGCGACCGCGGCGTGGGTGCTATCGGTCAGGCGCAGCATCGCAGCCTTCGAGGTCGCGTAGGCTGACGAAATGGCGCGCGGGTCGAAGGCAGCGCCGCTGGAGACGTTGATCACCCGGCCACTGCCGCGCGCCACCATCCCCGGCAGGACGAAGCGGCTCACGAGGAATGCGCTCTTCAGGTTGATCTCGATTTCGCGCCACCACTCCTCCGGGTCGATCTCCCAGGGTGTCCCGAGCGCGAGATGGACGCCGGCGTTGTTCACCAGCAGGTCGACCGGGCCGAACGCCTCTTCGACTTCGGCGACCATCGCTTCCACGGCGGCCCGGTCGGTCACATCCGCAGCCACGGCGACAGCCGCGCCGCCCGTGGTGACCGCCTCGTCCATGGCCGACTCGATCTCTGCGGTGGTGCGCGAGACGAACGCCACCTGCGCGCCGGCCCGGGCCAGCGTGAGCCCGATGGTTCGGCCGATCCCCCGGCCGGCGCCGGTGACGATCGCCACCTGTCCCGCTATCTCTTGCGTCATTTTCCGGCTCCCATTATTCCGCGTGTGGGCCAGAGGCTATCATCCGAATGTGACAGATACGCTCGATCCCCCCACCCTCCGCGGCCCGCTCGATGGCGTGCGCATCCTCGACTTCACCTGGGCGCTGGCGGGCCCCTTCGCGACCATGCAACTCGCGGACCTCGGCGCCGACGTCATCAAGGTCGAATATCCGGAGACCGAGGAGAAGCTGCGCGGCTTCGGCCCCTACCACGACGGGATTTCGACCTTCTTCTTC
>JBBSKE010000503.1:0-2630 GCA_038256595.1 Tepidiformales bacterium
CGGGAGCAGCATCGACATGGGAGACATCCTCGGGGGCGTGCTCGGTGGAATCCTCAGCAGTGGGATGGGCGCTGGCCCCGGGTTTGGTGGCACAAGCTGGGGCAATTACACTGGCGGCAAATCTCGCAGCAGCGGCGGCTTCAAGCTGCCATCTGCCGGCGGCGGAAGGTCGCGTGGCGGTGGCTTCAAGCTGCCGTCGGGCGGCGGAAGATCTCGCGGCGGCCGTTGGTAAACGCGGCCATCGTACTATTCGTTCGAAACCCCGCAGGCTGCGGCATTCGCTCAGGAGGCGACAATAATGGCTAACTCTATCCTCGGACGCATTTCGAATCTCATGCGCGCCAACGTCAATTCGATGCTCGACAAGGCGGAAGACCCGGAGAAGATGCTGGATCAGATGATCCGCGACTTCACCGAGAACATCGCCGACGCCGAACATGCCGTCGCCCAGACCGTCGGCAACCTTCGCCTCCTCGAAGACGACCTCAAGGAAGCCGAGGAAGAATCCAGCGAGTGGATCGGCAAGGCTATGGCCGCTTCCCAGCGCGGCGACCAGATGCGCGCGACTGGCAAGACCCTCGATGCCGACCGCTTCGATGAACTCGCGAAGACCGCCCTCAAGCGCCAGATGACCGCGGACGACCTCGTGAAGACCTACTCGGCCCAGGTCTCGCAGCAGACTGTCCTCGCCGACAAGCTGAAGGACGGCCTCAACAAGATGCGCGAGCGCCGCCAGGAGCTGGTCCAGAAGCGCGACGAACTCGTTGCCCGCGCGAAGATGGCCAAGGCCTCTATCCAGGTCCAGCAGGCGACCAAGAGCATCTCCGCAATCGACCCGACGAGCGACCTCAATCGCTTCGAAGAGCGGATTCGCCGCCAGGAAGCCCTCGCCCGTGGCATGGAGGAAGTCGCCATGGACTCGCTCGACGAGCAGTTCGACCGCCTCGACGACGACATGGACGAGCTGGAACTCGATGCCCGGCTGGCGGCTCTCAAGGCCGGAAACATGACGCCCGGCCTCGGTGCTGGTCAGTCCCAGCCAGCCCTGAACGCCGGGCAAGCTTAATCGTCCGAAGCGATTCTCTCAGCCCTCGCCCGGAGGCAATTCGTAGCCGGGTGAGGGCCCGTTCGGACGATGGCGCGCTTACTCGCGGGTGTGCGCCAAACACAGTACCGTTCCCGCGGACGAGCACTTTCCGCGGTGGCGCATGTCGCACCGCGCGAGCCCCGGTGCCCGAAACAAGATGCCGCGCACGTCGTTGGCACCCGGCTCGCTGAGCCCGGGTCCCGGTGTGCGCCGAGGAGATTCGAGTGACTGCTCCCGCCATCGATTGGCAGACCGTAAAAACCTACGACGACGTCGTCTTCCAGAAGATCGACGGGATCGCCCGCATTAGCATCAACCGCCCGGAAGTACATAACGCCTTCCGCCCGAAGACGGTCCACGAGCTGCTTGACGCGTTCTCGATTGCGCGCCACGACCCCACCGTCGGCGTCATCCTGTTTACCGGCGAAGGTGGGCGCGCGTTCTGTTCCGGCGGCGACCAGAAGGTGCGCGGCCACGGCGGCTACGTGGCCGAAGACGGCATCGCCCGCCTCGACGTGACCGACCTGCACATGCTCATTCGTTCGATTCCGAAGCCGGTCATCGCGCTCGTCGCCGGGTGGGCCATGGGCGGCGGCCAGGTGCTGCACGTCATCTGCGACCTCTCGATTGCGGCCGAGAACGCGCGATTCGGCCAGACTGGCCCGCGCGTCGGCAGCTTCGACGGTGGATTCGGCGCGATTCAGCTCGCGCGCCTCGTCGGTCAGCGAAAAGCTCGCGAAATCTGGTACCTCTGCCGCCAGTACGACGCCCAGCAGGCGCTCGAGATGGGCCTCGTCAACGCCGTCGTCCCGCTCGAGCAGCTGGAGGCCGAAGGCGTCCAGTGGGCACGCGAAATCATGTCCAAGAGCCCGATCGCCATCCGCATGATCAAGTCCTCGTTCAACGCCGAAATGGACGGCATGTCTGGCATCACGCAGCTCGCCCACAATGCGAACATGCTCTACTACATGGTCGATGAGGCGAAAAACGGCCGAGACGCCTTCCTCGAACGGCGCGACCCGGGCTTCGCCGACACTACAAAGTACCCCCGCAACGGCTAGGCAGGTGCCCGCCAGCGACACGTTTCCGAGTTGCCGATCCGGCGGTTTCGCGTGACCGACGTGATGCCGGATTGGCTTGCCCATCGCGCGGCCGTCCTCCCGGGCGCCGAGGCGCTCATCGCTGGCGACGAAATCCTGACCTACGCGGACCTCGACCTGCGCGTCCGGGCGTTCGCTGGTGGTCTCGCGGCGAACGGCGTGAAGCCTGGCGACCGGGTCGTCCTGCTCGCGGGGAACTCGCTCGATTTCGCGGTCGCGGTGCACGGGGTCTCGCGCGCGGGTGCAGTGCTCGTGCCACTCAACACTCGCCTCAATCCGGCCGAACTCGCGGTCCAGCTCGCCGGGGTTCAGCCAGCGCTCACCCTGGCCGATTCGCTCTTTATGGCGAACGCCACCGAAGCGGCATCGCTCGCGGGCATCGCGCCGCCGGTTCCGCTCGCACTCGCAGGCGACCCTGCGGCCGGTGTCCTCGTCGATACGCA
>JBBSKE010000504.1:0-2618 GCA_038256595.1 Tepidiformales bacterium
GCCGAGACGGCATCCTGGACCGGGCGTGGCTGCGCGCTCAAAAGTCATCCCCATCCTCATCGACGACGAGGCCCCAGCGCGAATCAGAGGAGCGCTCCTCGGTCTCGCTGAGGTCGAAGCCGGTGAAGGCGGGGTCGCTGGCGTATTCGAGCGCCGTTTCTACCGCGTCGATGAACTCCGGCTCGGCATCTTCGAGGAACGCGTTCAGGTACTCAACTGCGAGCGGCCCGCCGATTTCGCCGAGCGCCGCGATCGCACCAACGACGACATCTTCGTCCTCGTCTTCGAGCATCGCGGCGACCGCTTCGACCGTCGAGGGGATGCAGAGCTCGCCGACGCTCGTGACCGCCGCCAGCCGGAACTCGGCATCGACCGACTGGAGTTGCTCATCGAGATAGTCGAGCCACGTCTCGAGGCCCGAGGAGCCCATCGCCGTGACCGCCGCCAGACGCAGGAGGCGCTCCTCGTCGTAGTAGAAGTCGGTAATCAGCGGTTCGATCCAGTCGGCGGAGACTCCGGATATGGAGACGAGGGCGGCCGCGCGCACTTCGACCGGCGCTTCGAGGTCGAAGACGGCAGCGCGAAGGACGCTGATGACGTCGTTGGCCTGCTCTTCGTCGAGCATGTCGCAGTCGGCGAGGATGGCCCACTCTTCGAGCGCCGCTGCGGCAGCCGTTCGCACGAGCGGGTCTTCGTCATCGCGCAGGGCGTGGACGAGGCGGTCGCCGGCGCGCCACTCCATGGATTCGGCGAGCACGGTGACCGCCGAACGGCGAACGAGCGGCTGGTCGTCGGTAATCGCGACGGATCCGAGGGCGGTGAAGTCTGAGCTGACGTCGAGGATGGCGAGTTCGGCGACGCGTTCCATGAGGTCGGCGCGCACGTGCGGAGGGATAGCTGACCATTCGCCGACGAGATACTGCTGCTCGTCGCGGCGAAGGTCGGTCAGCGCTTCAAAACTCTGCCCGGAGATGGGGAGATTGTTCTTGAGGGCTTCGACGCAGGCGCTAAGTTCGGGGGCGGGAGAGGTCATATTTCGAGTGTAGCACGTCAGAATCGGGCGAATTCTTCCTGTTTGAGCTGCCGGGAAAGGAGTGCATTCATGACCTCGAGGACCGTGATCTTGCCGGCCAGCGCGGCAGCCACGGATGTCGCAATTGGCGCGTCCACGCCGAGGCGGGCGGCCAGTTCGGCGGCGATGGGCGCGGTCGCGGCACCCTCCACGACCTCACCGATAGCGGCCTGCGCGTCCTCGGGCGATGCGCCTTTCGCGAACAGCTCTCCCAGCCGGTAGTTCCGGCTCAGGGGCGAAAAGCAGGTCGCGGCGAGGTCACCAACGCCCGCGAGGCCCTGGAAGGTCAACGGTTCGGCCCCGAGGGCGACGCCAATCCGGGTCATCTCGGCGAGTCCACGAGTGACGATTGCCGCAGCGATGTTCGCACCGAATCCGAGGCCGAAGCCCGCCCCCACGGCGATCGCGATGACGTTCTTGAGCGCGCCCGCGAGTTCGACGCCGGTGACGTCGCCAGTGCGGTAGACGCGGAAATTGCCTGAGGAGAAGGCTTGCTGCCAGGCTGTCGCGTTTGCCTCGTCCCGGCTCGCGATCACGGCGGCGGCGGGCATGCCCTGGGCGATTTCGTGGGCGAGGTTCGGCCCCGAAATCGTCGCCGTGCGGGCATCCACCCAGCCGAGGTCGCGGAGGACCGCCGACATCAGGGAGCCGGTGGAGAGTTCGATGCCCTTGGCCGCACAGAGGACGGGCGTTTCGCGGTCGAACCAGGGATCGGCGAGGGTCGCGCGCATCGCCTGCGCCGGGGCAGCCGAGACGATGCCATCGACGGCCAGCCGCGGCCCGGACGGCGAGGTGAACGACACATTCCCGGGCAACGTAATCTCGGGCAGCCGTTCGAGGCCGCGGCGCTCGTTGGCGGCGTCCGCTTCCCCGTTGGTGCGGGCGATGAGGACGACTTCGTGCCCCTGCCGGGCCAGCAGCCAGGCGAGCGTCACACCCCAGGAGGTGACCGCGGCGACGGCGTATCGGGCCACGTTCCTAACCGGTCGCGGGGCGGTCGCCGCCCTTGCCGAGACGCGGCTCGGTGCCCGCGAGCAGCCGCCGGATGTTCGGAATGTGCGTGAATTCGATGATGGCGAGGGCGATGACCGCGAAGACTGCGTAGGCGGGCGGATCCCAGCCGGCAATCGCGCCAACTATCACGATCCCTACCGCGATAGGCGTCCCGAGCACGGACATAAGCGACATGTACCGGGTCGGAACGACGATGCAGGCACCAATGAGTGGGAATGCGAGCGCAACCAGCGGCGTCAGGCCGAGAATGCCGCCGAAGGCCGTCGCCACGCCGCGTCCGCCGCGAAACCCGGCGAACACCGGCAGCACATGCCCGACAATCGCCGCGGCCGCACCGGCAGACGCGACCCCGGCGTCGTCGAACACATATTTGCCGACGAGCGCCGGGAGCAGGCCCTTCGAGAGGTCTCCCAGCAGCACGAGGGCCGCGGGAATTTTGCCGGCCGTTCGGAGGACATTTGTCGTCCCGGTCTTGCCGCTGCCCCGCTTGCGGATGTCTTCGTGCAGCCAGAGATAGCCGATGACCAGCCCA
>JBBSKE010000505.1:0-2579 GCA_038256595.1 Tepidiformales bacterium
CGGGCCGACCGGAATGCCCTTCAGCGTTCGGATCTCGGGAGCGCCACCGGAACGGATGGCCACGCGGGCTTCGTAGCGGTCGAGCACGGCCGGCATCTCGACGAGTGCCGCAGCGAGGTCCGGTTCGGCTGCGGCCAGGGCATCGAAGAACCCCGAAGGCGCGATTCCGAGCACGATGGCAAGCTCCGGGAGAAATTGCTCGTTCAGCTCTTCGGATGCCGCGCTCGCTGTTTCGATGGCCGACTCCGTTCTCTCAACGACGTCGCGGCCGGGGTTGAGCGAATCGAGCACGTTTTGCGCGCTCTGTGCCTTCCCGGGCACGTCGAGTGCGATCGGGACCACGACCATTGTTGCGGCGATTACGAAGACGATGCCCAGCATCGCGTGCTGCTCCCGCGCACTGCGGTTCCGTGTGAGGACAACCCCGGCCGGGACGAGCGCGAATCCCAACCCCAGGTTGCCGAACCCGATGGCCATTCCCGGCAGGCTATCGGCTCGCTCGAAATCCCGCTGCTGGCGCTCAAGATTGGACAAGCCCTGCTCGCCGAGCGTGAGAATTGCCTCGCGCGCGGCGAACAACTCCGCCATCGCCGGATAGCCAGACTCGATTTCGGCGGTGACCTGCTCGGCGGACATCCCGAACTCCGCTGCAATCATCGGGATCAGTGCTGCTTCCACGTCCGTGAGGATGACCTGCGCGGTTTCGAAATCGTCGCGATGCTGCGCCAGCCCGGCGTCGCTCATTTCCGGCCGGACGAGGTCGGCGATGCGGTCCGCCGTCCTACCCACGGAGATTTGCATGGCCGCTGAGACCACCAGGATTGCGCCCATCCCGCAGATGAGGAGCGGAAACAGGCGTCGCTTTGGCTTGCTGGACTCGTTCGACATACCGCGCTCCAGGTTCACGCTTCCGGCTGAGTTTTGAGCGACCTGGCGCGCCTGTCCACTTCGCGATTGCCGAGCAGAGGCGGCTTAATCGGCATGGAGTGAGCGGCCCTGGCTTGCAAGCGTCTCTTTGAGGATGCGCACCGCCTTCGGGCCGACCCCATGCAGGGCGAGGAGCTCGTTCTCGGTCATCGCAGCGACCTGCGACAGGGTGGTCACGCCAATCGCGGCAAGTGCGCGCGCGGCTGGCTCGCTCGTCTTCGGGAGTCGCTCGTCAGCGCACATTCGCGATACCTCCATGGCTGATCCCGGTGCGACGACGACGAGCCTAATTTCGAACTCGATAGCGAAGGAACACGGCTCCTCGCTCGAAGCGGCGCTCTTCGACGAGTTCGAGGTTGAGGCGTCGCTTCACATCGGCGAAGAACGGGGTGCCGCCGCCAAGCACTACCGGGATGATGTAGGTGCTGATTTCGTCGACCAGGCCAGCCTCGATGAACGCCGCCGCGAGCGTTGCCCCGGAGACGGAGATGTCCGCCGGGGACTGGAGCTTGATGGCGCGAACGATCGCGGGATCAAAGCGCCGCTGGATGCTCGTCTTGCCACTGGCGACTTCCTGGAGCGTGGACGAAATGACGATTTTCTGGTGGCGCTTCCAGATCACTGCGAACTCCTGCTCGACGGCGGGAAGATCAGGCTGGTCACCGAGGGTCTCCCAGGCGACCATCGTCTCGTACATCCGGCGGCCGTAGATTTCGATGCCGCAGCTGGCCGCCTCCTGGTTGGCGAAGCCGTGCACCTCTTCGTCGATCTGGACCCAGTCGATGCTCCCGGCAGCATCGGCGATGAAGCCGTCGAGGGATTGCATCATCGAGTAGGTGAGTTTGGCCACTGGTGGACTCCTTTACACATGCTTGCTTCGATTTGCCGGACGAAGTGCCTCCGCGGGCCGCGGCTACTGTTCGAGAAGCAGCGGCGAGAGCACGCCGTGGTGGCTCACCGTGTGGAGGTCTCGCCAGCAGCGGCCGAGTGCGGAGGACATGTGCAACGGCGCCATCCCGGTGATTTCGAACAGTGAGTTGGCTGCCGAAACGGCGGTTCGGGCCGCGTGTATCGATGCGTGCGACACGGCCCGTTCGGCCAGCAGCGAGAGCGTGCCATCCGCGGCTGTCGCCTCCCAGGAACTGCTGACCTCGGCAAGGAACCCCTCCCGGGCGGCGGCGATTGCGCTGGTTGCCTCGGCGAGCCGCACCTTCGCCGTCCCGGTTTCCGCGAGCAAGCGAGTTCCGAGGAGAACCTGCTTCTTGCCGGCAAACGATTCGAACTCTTCGAGCAGGTGCGCGCCGATGCCGAGCGCCACCGCGGCGAACGAGACCGCAGCGATCGCTCCAAAGGGATACCGATAGAGCGGGCCCGCCTCGTAGGGCTTGCCGAAGACCGAAAACGTGCGCGATTCGGGGACGAAGACGTCCGTCGCACGGAAGTCGTGGCTCCCGGTGCCGCGCATCCCGAGGGTGTCCCAGGTGTCGAGGATTTCGATCTGCTCCGGTTCGAACGCGACCGCGCGAACGACGCGATTTCCGGCGTCGTCGACGATTCGCTCGCCGTTCGGGCCGGTGAGAATGGTGCTCGCGGTCATCGTGGTCGCGTAGTGGGCGCTGCTGGCGTAGTGGCACTGGCCAGAGACGCGGTAG
>JBBSKE010000506.1:0-2566 GCA_038256595.1 Tepidiformales bacterium
AGCATGGTGATGAGGGAAACATAGGCGAGCGTACCGACGACCAGCACGCGAAGAATGCCGGTCCAGCTATCGAAGAACATCTCCCAAGCGTGTCTCTACGTGCCTAACAACCGCAGTACGGCGAAGGGCGTGGTATCGCGGCTCTGTCGCGCGGCCCGAGGCATGGGCCGCCCCATCCCGCCGTTTTGTGCCATACTGCCCTCCACATTTTCCCGGGGGATACGTATGGATTGGCGAGACACGGCGGACCAGGCAGCCTTCCGGGCAGACGTGCGGGCGGTTATCGAATCGAGCCTGCCGGCAAAATATCGCGCGATGGCAGCGAGCGGTGGCCCCGGCGAGCGCCAGTGGGAGTTCGACCGCAAGTCGCCGGACGCGGTCGCACGCCAGGCCGCGACCGACTGGCATTCGGCCCTCAACACACGCGGCTGGGTCGCGCCGCACTGGCCGAAAGAGTACGGCGGGGCCGGCCTTTCGCCGATGGAGCAATTCATCCTCAACCAGGAGATTGCCGCCTCAGGGGCGCCTCCGGTTGGTGGTTCGGGGCTGGCGATGCTCGGCCCGACGCTCATCCTTCACGGCAACGACGCGCAGCGGAAGAAGTACCTGCCGCCGATCCTCGCGGGCGACGCAGTTTGGGCGCAGGGTTACTCGGAGCCGGGCGCGGGCTCGGACCTTGCCGCACTGCAGACCCGCGCGGTCAAGGATGGCGACGAGTTCGTCATCAATGGCCAGAAAATCTGGACCTCCGGGGCGCACACCGCGGACGCGATCTTCGCGCTCGTGCGGACCGACCCGGAAGCGCCAAAACACCGCGGCATCTCCTTCCTCCTCATCGAGAACATCAAGCAGCCGGGCATCACCGTGCGGCCGCTGGTCGATATGGGCGGGCGGCACTACTTCAACGAGGTCTTCTTCGAAGACGTGCGCGTGCCAGTCGAAAACCTCGTCGGCGAGATGAATCGCGGCTGGTATGTCGGCATGACGCTGCTCGACTTCGAGCGCTCGAACATCGGTGGCGCGGTTGGGGCGCGCCGGAGCCTGATGCGGCTGCTGGACGTGATTCGGGCCGACCCGGAGCTGCGCGCGCGCGTCAACGCCTCGCCGGTGCGGCAGGAATTGGCCCAGCGCTATATCGAGACGCAGGTGATGTACCAGTTCTCGATGCGCGTCATTTCGATGCAGAACGCGGGGCGTGTGCCGAACGACGAAGCCTCGATGTCGAAGCTCTACAACTCGGAACTCTCGCAGCGGCTGGCGCAAACGGCGATGCAGGCGCTCGGGCTGCGCGGCAACCTGATGGGGGGCGGCCCCGAAGCCGACTTCGCGCACTCCTACATCGGCATGGTCCCGGCGACGATTCGCGGCGGCACGAGCGAGGTCCAGCGGAACGTCATCGCGACGCGCGGCCTCGGCCTCCCGCGAGGATAGGCCGTGCGACGTCCCCACGCCGTAACGACATTCGCCCGAGGGTCCGCACGATGACGAGCGGGCCACTTGCCGGCGTTCGCGTGCTCGAGTTTTCGCAGATTGTGGCGGGACCGGTGGCCGGTCTCGCGCTTTCCGACCTCGGCGCGGAGGTGGTGAAGGTCGAGCCGCTGGCAGGCGAGGCGCGCCGCAACAGCGCCGCCGTCGTCCCGAACGAGGGCAAGTACTTCCAGTCGCTCAACCGCGGCAAGCTGAGCCTGACCGTCGACCTCGCCGCGCCGGGTGGGCGGGAAATCATCCATCGCATCATCCCTGGGTTCGATGTGGTGGTGTCGAACTACCGCATGGGCGTCGCGGCGAAGCTCGGCATCGACTACGCAACGCTTTCGGCGATCAACCCGCGGATCATTTACGCGAACATCAGCGGCTTCGGCGAAGGTGGTCCGCACGTGACTCGCGCGGGCTCGGACATCGTCGCCCAGGCCTACAGCGGCCTCATGGCGGCTGAAGCGAAGACCGACGAGTACGGCGCGCCCGCCCCGTTCACCGGCTCGACCGTGATCGACCGGACTTCGGGCCTGGCGGCGGCGATGGGCATCTGCGCGGCCCTCTACCATCGCGTCACGAGCGGCGTCGGGCAGGAATTGAACGTTTCGCTGCTGCATTCGGGCCTCGAACTGCTCTCCCACCAGGTAATGCGCGAGCCAGTCCACGATGCGACCATCCGCGACCCGCTGCTGGCCGAACTGGCGGCGAAACGCGATTCGGGCGCCACCTACGACGAAATCGCGGCCATTCGCAAGGCCCAGGGGCCACGATTCGCCTCCCACCGGCTGTTCTATGGCGGCTACCACACGAAGCAGGGCGCGCTCGTGCTCGGAGCCCTCACTCCCCAGAACCGGAACGCCATCCGCAAGGCGCTCGACCTCCACGATGGCAGCGACGCCCCGGATTTTAACGCAGCGGCGCCGGGCCAGCGGCAGGTCCTCGAAGGCTGGCGCACCGAGTTGCAGGGCATCCTCCTGACCCGGACGGCGGCCGAATGGGTGGCCATCTTCATCGCTGCGGGGGTGCCCGCGAGCGTCGTGAACTTCCCCGAAGAGATGGCCGACGACCCACAGGTGGCGGCAATGGGAAT
>JBBSKE010000507.1:0-2554 GCA_038256595.1 Tepidiformales bacterium
CGACGCGCCTCGCAATGGAGGATGAGGGCGAGCAGACCGAGCGCTTCCGGTTCGCCCGGGAGCAGGCGCACCACGAGCCGGGCGAGATAGAGCGCCTCGTCAGCGAGGCCTTTTCGGCGAGCATCGGAGCCGGTCACGTCGTCCCAGCCGGCGCCATAGGCGGCATAAATCGCGCTCAACACCGATTGCAGGCGTGGCGCCAGTTGCTCGCGAGCGGGCACCTCGAAGGGTATCCCGGCGTCGCGGATTTTCGTCTTGGCGCGAACGAGACGCTGGCTCATGGCGGCGGGCGAAACGAGGAAGGCGGAGGCGATGCGCGCCGCATCGAGACCGAGCACCACCTGGAGCATCAGTGGGGTGCCTGCCCCAGGGTCGATGGCCGGGTGTGCGCAGACGAACAGCAGCTTGAGCCGCTCGTCTGGGAAGTCGTCGGCTTCTGCAAGTTCTTCGACCTGCTCGGTGGCGGCCCAGAGACTCGGGGCGGCCCGTTGCGCGACGGCCGACTTTCGCACTTCATCGACGAGGCGGCGCCGAGCCGCTGTCAGCAACCAGCCTTCCGGGCGGGAAGGCACGCCGTCAACGGGCCAGGATTCGATCGCTGAGCGAAACGCCTCGGCGAGCGCGTCTTCGGCGGCGGCGAGGTCCCTTGTGCGAACTGAGAGGAGCGCGAGCAGGCGGCCGTACGATTCGCGTGCGACGCGCTCGACCGCCACTGCAGGGTTTACGGTCGCGTCTTCCATGGTCGCCTCCTTTCGCGATTTCGAAGCGAGGGTGGGGCGGACGAAACCGGGCGGATCGCCTGCCCCACTCGCGGCTACATCGAGAGCGTCGGCCGCACCTCGACGCCAGCGGTGGAGGCTGAGGGGCAGCGAGACGCCCACTCCATCGCCGTGTCGAGGTCCGCCACCGTGATCAGCAAGAAACCGCCGAGTTGCTCCTTGGCATCGGCGAACGGACCGTCCTGGACCATCCGCTTGTCGCCGCGGTGGCGAATCGACGTGCCGGTATGCGGACCCTGCAGCGCGTTACCGCCCGAAAGGATGCCAGCCTCGCGAAGCGAGCCGATGTAGGCGTTGTAGGCGCCCCAGTAGGCAGCCTGCGTCTCGGGAGTTTCGCTCGTGCGGGCGGCGAAGTCCTGTTCGTTCTCGCAGATGAGGATGCAGTATTCCATGGTGATTCTCCGATTCAGCGTAGGCCCGTTTGTGACCTCAATGCTATGTCGTGCGTGCGGGTGGCGTTTCGACACAAACGCGGACAAATTGGGAGAAACGGGAGAAATTATCGCAGGAAGCGCGTGACGACCGAGCCGAAGGCGATGTCCTCGTTGCCGCGCAGGGGAACCGGGCGGGTGGCGACTTCGCGGCCGTTCACGAAGGTGCCGTTCGTGCTGCCGGAGTCCTGGACCTGCCAGCCGCGTGCGGAGGGCACGAGGACCGCGTGTTCGGCCGAAACCGACGGGTCATCGAAGACGATCGAGTTCACGCCGTCGCGGCCGATGCTCATTTCGCCGGCGAGCACGAATTCGGTGCCTTTGCGAATGCCTGTTACGCCCGGGACGACGACCACCAGGCGCGGGGCACGGCCCGAACCCTGCGAACGTTGCCGCGAAACGCGCGCCGCCGTCATTCCGCCGCGCATCGTGAGCGCGACCGCGAAGGCGAACACGAAGATCACCGCAATCAGGGCCAGGCGCAGGACGAGGAGGTCGTTCACTGGCTGATCTCCATGCGCAGGGTGGTGTCGCCGAGGGTAACGACCATCCCGGGTTCGAGTACGACCTGCTGGAAGCTGCGGCCGTCGACGACGATGCCGTTGCGGCTCCCGCGGTCGGTCAGGATGAGGCCGGTATCGCTGCGCTGCAGTTCCGCATGTTCGCGCGAAACGGCGAGGCTGGCGATGACGAGGTCGTTGCCGGGGCCGCGGCCAATCGAGAATGGCGCGTGGGTCACCGGTATGCGGCGACCGTCGCTGAGGACGAGGGTGACGCCGTTGAGGCGGAAGAGGCGACGAGTCGCGTTTGGTGGCGGCAGAGCGTCACGGTCCTGCCCGCCGGTCGCGGCGAAGAATGCGCGCGTTCGGGCCTCGCCATCGGTCATGACATGGCGCGGCTTTATGTCGACATACCAGTCGCCATAGGGCCGCAGCCCGAGCCGCCGCGAGGATTCGACCATGACATCGATGACCGACTCGCGAAGCGTCTCGACCTGTGGTTCGTAGTTCGCGTAGTCACCTTTGCTGAGGTGGATGACGAGGCCGTTTGGGGCGATTCCATCACGGGCCGCGGCTTCGAAGCTGCCGCGGACACTCTGCAGGATTTCGAGCGGGTGCAGGCGCGAGCCGGTCAGCTTGCGGGCCGTGCGGTCGAGGAAGCGTTCGATGGGGTTGGCGTCGTGGCTCATTGGCCGAGCGCCGCGCGGATGATAGTGCCCGCGATGGGCGAGGCAACCACGCCGCCCTGTCCGCCATCTTCGACGATGACGGCGAGCGCGATAACCGGGTCCTCGGCCGGCGCGAAGGCGATGAACCAGGCGTGCGAGGTTTCGCGCCCGGTCTC
>JBBSKE010000508.1:0-2541 GCA_038256595.1 Tepidiformales bacterium
CATCGGCTACCTCCCCCAGGGGCGGACCTTCGCGCCTGGCGAGACAATAGCGGCGGCGTTTCCGCGTATCTTCGCGATCGAATCTTCGCCCGAGAAGCGGTTGGCCGAAGTCGCTGGCGCACTGGCCACCGCGACTGATGCAGCCGAAGTCGAACGGCTCGAAGGCGAATATGACGACCTCCTCGCGCGGCTCAGCGACCAGGCCGATGGTCCCCGGTTCGAAGAGATCGCGCTGCGCGCACTCGACCCCGGGACCATCGCCAGCACGCTTTCCGGCGGCGAAGTGACCAAGCTCGCGCTGCTCGAACTGGCGGCGACACGGCCGGACGTGCTCCTCCTCGACGAACCGACGAACCACCTCGATATCGCCGGGATCGAGTGGCTGGAGGCGTACGTCCAGGCCTTCGCCGGGGCGGTCATCATCGTCTCCCACGACCGCAGCCTGCTCGACGCCTGCGCGAAGGAGATTGTCGAACTTGATGCGCGCGAAGGGGGCGCCGAGGCCTTCGTGGGCAACTATTCCGAGTACGCCGAGGAGAAGGCTCGCCGCCGGGAGGACCAGTGGGCGCGCTACCGCCTCCAGCAGCGCGAGGAGGCGCACCTGAAGCGCGTGATCTCGACGATCGAGTCGCGCACGCGGTCCATCGAGAACTCGACGATCGACTTCGCGATTCGCAAGAAGGCGGCAAAGGTGATGCGTCGCGGCGTGACCCTGCGGGCGCGGCTCGAACGGCAGGCGGAGGCGGTCGACCGCGTGCAGAAGCCGGAGGCGGCGACCCAGGCCTTCGCCGGGTCGTTTTCGACTGACGACCACGGCCGCTCGCGGCTCCTGCTGGCCGAAAACGTGGCCCTCGAGATCGGCGGTCGGCGGCTCTTCGAAGGGCTCTCGTTCGACGTCTCACGCGGCCAGCGAGTGGCACTCCTGGGTCCGAACGGCAGCGGCAAGACGACCTTCCTGCGGGCGATTCTCGGGGAGCGCGGAGTCGATGGCGGTCTGCTCGAAGTGGCTGGCTCGGCGAAGGCCGGCTACCTGCCACAGGGCGAAACGCTCGACGACGGCGACCTTGACCGCACTCCCATCGACCTCTTCCGGCGCGACCGCGAGATGAGCACGGTGGAGGCGAATAATCTTCTCCACCGCTTCCTCTTCGGGCACGACCGGGCGTCCCGGCCCCTGCGCGAGATGAGCTATGGCGAGCGGCGGCGGTTGGCGCTGGCTCGGCTCGTACTGCGCGGCGCGAACCTGCTGCTCCTGGACGAGCCGACGAACCACCTCGACATCCCTTCGCGGGAGGCGTTCGAGGCGGCGCTGGACGGCTTCGAAGGCGGCGCGCTGATCGTCACGCACGACCGGTATTTCATCGAGCGGTTCGCGGACACGGTGGTCGAGCTATGACCTCTAAAACACACGGTCGGAGCCCTGATGCGCAAGCTCGGGGTCGGGCGACTCGCCGCAGAATCTCCTGCCCGCAGGCCCGCGAGCCGTGACTCGGGACCCGCCTCACCGAGTCGCGTGGCGGCGCTGGCGGGGGGATCTGGTGGCAAATCACGCGTCCCCGGGCTGGCGCGCCGGTGCTCAGAGGATTTGGTGGACGTGGTCGAACTATGAGGGCTTGAGTTCCATTATCCAGGTCTCGGGACCGCCGCCGGGGATGAAGGTGTGCTGGGTCACGGTGAATCCGCGCTTCGTGTAGAAACGGACATTTGCGGGCTTCGAGGTATCGAGCCAGGCGCTCGCATTCTCCGCGCGGACCCGCGCAAGCACCGGTTCGAGCACGGCGGAGGCGATGCCCTGGCCCTGGTGGGAGGGCCGCGTGCCGAGGGTTGCGAGGTAGTAGGCCGGGTGCTTCGGCTTGAGCGGCTCTATGTGCGCTTCGGCGGCGAGTGAGGCCTCGTGGCGGTCGCCCTGGAATTTCTTCTCGAGGAACGCCATCCGCTCGAAGCGTTCGGGCGGGACCGTGACGTTCGGCAACATCCAGCTCGCGACCGACACCATCACCCCGTCGACCAGGCCAATCCAGCACTCGCCATAGGGCATGACCAGCTCGGCGAGGGCGAGTTGCTGGAGCGCTTCGATGCGGTCCGAATGGCGGTCTTCGGCGACGGTCCAGCGGGTCCAGGGATAGTCCTGGAAGGCGTCGGCGAGCACCTGGGCGGCGAGCGTTATGTCGTTCGCACGCCCGCGCCGAACTTCGAGCGTCACCTTCGCAGCACCACGACAAGCTCTTCGGCGCCATGGATGCCGCGGACGATCTGCTTTTCGATGTCGGCGGTGCGGCTGGCACCGGTGAGGATGAGCGCGTTGCCGTCGCCGAGCCGGTCCGCGAGGTCCGAAGGCACCCCGACGATGCTGGAGGCATCGAGTTCGACCACGACCCGGGTCGCCCCGAGCAGCGGACGGCGGGCGGTGGCGTCGTCGCCAGTCAGGAGCAGGCTCCCGGTCGAGGCGACGGCTGCGGTGGCAGCGATGCGGCGCTCGCCCTCCACCGGTTCGCTGGCTTCGACCACGGAGACACCGAGGGATTCGGCGCGCATGACGAA
>JBBSKE010000509.1:0-2540 GCA_038256595.1 Tepidiformales bacterium
AAGCTCCACTCGCCTCCGACGCGGAACTCGAACGAGTGGGTGGTGGTGGTGAACCCATCCGGCCCCCACCAGCGTGAGAGGTGCCGCACCTCGGTGAATGCCTCGAAGACCAGCTCCCGGGGGGCTTCGATGACCCGGGAGATCATGATCTCGCGGTCAGCCGTCGCGGATCGCGCGGGCGCTTCTCTTCCTATGTCGCTCATGAGCTATTCCTCCTGTCTTGCCTGCTTGAGGTCCTGCACGAAGGCGTCCAGGCGGTCGAAGCTCTCGTCCCAGAACCGCTCGAACCCGCCGGTCCATTCGTGGACTGGGCGAAGCCCGCGGGCATCGATGCCGTACAGGCGCAGCTTGCCTGCCTTGCGGCCCCGCACCAGGCCGACCTCCCGGAGCACCCGCAGGGGCTTGGAGACGCCTGGGTGGGGCATATGGAGCTCAGTGGCGAGGTCGGTGACGGGCCGCTCACCCGCCCGCAGCAGCGCCAGGATTTCCCGGCGCCTCGGCTCGGCGATCGCGTTGAAAACGTCCGATGTGGTCGCTGCTCGTGCCATGGCGCGATCGTATGCCGATATAGGCATGTGTCAAGTGTAGGGAGCAAACGATCCTAGCGATTGGGCGTATCTCATCCAACCCGGCTGCGCTCCGACGTTCAGCGGCGTGGTTGCCGAGCAGGGATTCGAACCCCGACCAAAGGCTCCAAAGACCCGTGTGCTACCGTTACACTACTCGGCAATGATGGGACTTGCGCGGTCGCCGGGCTGGCCTTCCGCGCGTGGTATGAGGGTAGCTTTGGCGGCGGGGGGAGTCGAGTCGCGAGGTGGTGCGAGGCGCCGGGCACTGGCGCGAGACCCGCGGCCAGCGGCGGCCGCGACTCCCATAGAGTTGCCCGCCCGGGATGCTAGCTGGAGAGGATCTGGATCTCTTCGATGGCGTTCTGGAGCTGGGCGGCGGTGCGACGGGCGATGTTGCGGTAGAGGGTGGCGGAGAACTGGTGGTCGGCCTCGTCGAGGTGTTCGAGGGCGGCGAGCGGGATCTTCCAGTAGTCGAGGTCGGTTTCGGCGACGACGTCGTTATCGTGGAGGCGATCGCCGACGAGTTCGGCTTCGCCGAAAACGGTACCGGGGGGGTACGTCACGAGGCGGACGTACTCTTCGCCCTGGAGGTCTACCAGGGCGCTGGCTTCGCCGTGTTCGATGAGATAGATGCTCTCGGCGAGGCCGCCCTGGGCGACGATGCGTTCGCCAGCAACGGCGTGGCCGGGCTGTGCGATTGCGCAGAGCTTTTCGACAGCTTCGGGGGAGAGGCCTTCAAAGAAGCCGTTCTGTCCAAGGGGGACCATGTCGGCGTGGGACGGGATGCCGGCTCCTTCGACGATGGCATCTTCGCAGCGTTCGATCGCGCGGTCGCGGTTGGCGACGAGGACGAGGTGGGTGTGTTCGTCGGCCAGTTCGGCGGCGAGGGTGTCGAGGCCGGGGTGATGTTCGGCGTCGGAGAGGACGATGAGCTTGCCGTCGTCGAGGAGGCTGGTGAGGAGTTCGCGGATGAGGGTGACGGCGCCGCCATCGAGTCGCTGGACGCGGTAGAAGTCGATGGCGAGGGCATCGAAGCCGGGCGCGTGTTCGACGACGGTACGGGAGAAGGATTCGGCGGAGGCGAAGTTCAGTTCGCCCTGGAGTTCGCAGACGAAGGCACGGTGACCGCCTTCGGCAATGGCGGCTTCGGCTTCTGGTGGGCGCTTGCGCTTCGAGCGGGCTCGGGAGAGGTCGTAGGCCCAGCGAAGGGAGACGGAGCCGACGTTGGGAATGTTCAGGATGTGGAGACCGTACTTGGCGGAGAAGCTTTCGCAGACGAGGGTGCCGCGGACGCTGTTGCCGCGGCTATCGAGGGCGGGAGAGAAGACGCCGATACCGAGCTGGCCGGGGAGGACCGCGAGGATACCGCCTGCGACGCCGCTCTTAGCCGGGATGCCGATGCGGTAGATCCATTCGCCGGCGTAGTCGTACATGCCGCAGGTGCCCATGACGCTGAGGACACGCTCGACGTGGGCCGTGGCGAGTACGCGTTCGCCTGTGACGGGATTGATGCCGCCGTTGGCGAGGCAGGCAGCCATGAGGGCGAGGTCTTCGCAGGTGATAGAGACGGAGCACTGGCGGAAGTAGAGGTCGAGCGCGTCTTCGGGTTCGCCGTTGACGATCTCGAAGTTGCGAAGGAGGTGGCCGATCGCGCGATTGCGGTGCCCGGTGGCGCGTTCCGACTCGTAGACCGCTTCGTCGATTTCGAGCGGGCGCCCGGCGTAGCGTTCGAACATGGCCATGACCCGATCGAGCGGGGTGGCATCGCCATCTCCACGGATGAGCGACGCGACGGCAATTGCGCCGGCGTTGATCATAGGGTTGGCAGGGCGGCCGGAGGTTGGGTGGAGGCTGATGGCGTTGAAGGCGTCGCCGGTGGGTTCGAGTCCGACGCGTTCGAAGACGTAGTCTTCACCGTTGTCTTCGAGCGCGAGGCCGTATACGAGGGGCTTCGACATGGATTGGATGGTG
>JBBSKE010000510.1:0-2535 GCA_038256595.1 Tepidiformales bacterium
AAAGCCCAAAGCCCAAAGCCCAAAGCCCAAAGCCCACTTGCACAGCGCCGCCCGGTGCGCTCTGATTGGCCGACAGATGGAGGAATCCCGTGCCAGATTGCATTGTCGAGGACATCGACGGCGTGCGTGTCGTCACGTTCAACCGCCCGGAGCGCATGAACTCGCTCGGTGGCTCGCTGCTCTCCGAGTTCAACGAAGCCATGACGTCTGGCCGCGAGGACGACCGCGTGCGCGCCTTCGTCGTCACCGGCGCCGGCCGCGGCTGGTGTGCGGGAGCAGACCTCCAGGCAGTCGGTGGGCGTGGTGGCGGGAGCGAGGCAGCCGGCGATGGCGTGCCTCGCCGCCGTTCGACCATGCTCGACCCCATCGGCGACGTCGGCCAGACCGTCCTCAATATCTACAACGCCGGCAAGCCGACCATAGCCGCGATTAACGGCGCCGCCGCCGGCGGTGGCTTCGGGCTCGCCTCCGCCTTCGACATCCGCATCGCCAGCGAACAGGCCCGCTTCACGACCGTCTTCATCAAGCGCGCGCTCGCCCCAGACTGTGGCCTATCGTGGTTCCTCCCGCGGCTCGTCGGCGCCCAGCGCGCGGCCGAACTCTTCTACAGCGGCCGCCTGGTCGACGCCCAGGAAGCGCTGCATCTGGGCATCGTCGAGCGCGTCGTCAACCACGAAGACCTCATGGAGACGGCAATGGGCCTCGCGCGGATGTACGCAAAGCATCCGCCGGTCGCCCTCAGCTACACCCATCGTGCCCTCCACGGCGCAATGACCAACACGCTCCAGGAGCAGCTCGAACTGGAATGGTCGAACCAGCGCGCCGCCCTCCGCAGCGACGAGTTCAAGGAAGGCGTCCAGGCCTTCCTCGAAAAGCGCGACCCCGACTTCTCAAAGTTCTAAACGAGCCGTCCGGACCCACCAACCTCCGTAACGAGCCCCCGCAGCGCCAGCTCGGGGTAGGTCGATTCGCCACCGGATGCCGACGATAGGCCCACGAGGTACCATTCCGGGACGTTTCGCATGCGCGAAGCGGCGCCGGGCGGGGAGAACTTGTCGCCTGGTCACGCGCCAGCACAGCACTGCTCTCGCCGCCAAGTGCTCCGCTCCCTATCTCGCTCGAACCAGGCCAGCCTATGGCAGCGGCGGCAGGCCAAGCTCCCGAAGGAACTCGTTGTGCTTCGCCATTGCCGTGCGGATTTCATCTTCGATGCGGACATGCTTGGCCGCGAGGTCGATCTCGGCGTCTGCCTGGGCAGTGCTGACGTAGCGCGAGATGTTCAGGTTGAAGTCGTTCGAGGCGATTTCGCTCATCTCGGAGAACAAACCCTGGAAGGCGCTTTCGAAGGACTGGTCTTCGATGTCCCTGAAACCCCGCTGCAGCGTGTTCCGCGGCTCGCCGTCCGAGAGCGAAATTTGGGCCATAGGCTGTAACCGCCGCGAGGGTCGCACGTCTTCTTTCGCGAAGGGCACACCGCCAACGAGCGGGCCCGACGGAGAAAGAAATGGAAACCACTACCCTCAGCATCCCCAGCATCACCTGCGGCCACTGCGCCCGCACGATCACGAAGGCCGTCGAGCCGCTCGCCGGTATCCAGTCGGTCAGCGTGGATGTCCCTGGGCGCAGCGTCACCCTCGGCTATGACCAATCATCAGACCTTGATGCGGCGCTGGCCGTGCTCGCCTCCATGGGGTATCCGGCCGCCGAATCGCCCTCTTGCGGACTTTCGGTTGCCGCGCCGCCCGTTGAGACGGCGATCGACCCGATTTGTGGAATGACTGTCGCTGTCGCCGGGGCTGCGTTCAGCGCGGTGAGCGAAGGCACTGCCTATTACTTCTGTTCGGCCGGTTGCGAGGAGGAGTTCTTGGCCAACGAGCATCCATCGGAGGCGGAGCCCGTTCCACAGCTGGCAGAGGCGAGTTGCGCCTGCTGCGCCGCCTGACCGACCGTCTACGTCGCCACCAGGAGGTGCATCATGCTTGCGAATCGTCCCCCCGAACTCTCCAAAATCCGTACTTCTTACGAGCTGTCTTCCGCCCCTGCGGACAGTAAAAAGGCAATGGAAGTCGCAAACGAGATCTGGCGCGTCTCCCAGGACGTGGACGACACACTGTTTCGACCGCCGTCCGGGTGGTGGCCAATTTCTGGCTGGGCGAGCCTTGTCGCGCTCCTCTTGCGTGGGTCGAATCCGGTGGGAGTTGTCGGCATCGCGCCGGCAGCTGCCACCGGCCACGCTGAAGCCCGTCTCGCACTTCTGTCCCAGGAACGCAGCGCCGACGCTGCCCACTATGCAGTCGATGTGGCGACGGCGCTTGCAGCACGCTTCGGCTACGCGGCCGTCACGATCGCGATTCCCGGCCGCGCGGAGTGGGCACAAGTAGCCGCCGCGGAACGTGAATTCGAAGCCAGCCACAGCTTCCGCGTCCTGGAGCGGCCGGCGGACCTCAACGTTGTCGCCCCGGTTCGCACTCCGACGATCGAGATTGCGGGGCTTGACCAGCTCGAAGAGGTGCGCCGCGCGTTGAACGAGGCGTA
>JBBSKE010000511.1:0-2534 GCA_038256595.1 Tepidiformales bacterium
ATTGATCTCCATCGAGGACAGGGTCCCGCCGTCGGGGGAAAAGAACACTTGGGACACGAAGTTCGAATGGTGGAGCGAGGCAGGCGAGGACCAAAGCGGGAGCCGCGCCGCATCGAGGTAGAGTCTGACTTCCTGCCGCGCCGATTGTGCCAGCTCGGGGTCGTTCTCCGGCGAGATCAAAAGGGGGAACTGCTGGGCGAAATCGCCGCCTTCCCCGATGGCGTTCGCGCGGCCGAAGCCATCGAACCCGATGGCCCGGGAAGCCATCATCGCGGCGGCGAACGCGTCGCCGGGGGTGGCCTGTGCCGCGCGCCGCGCCCGTTCGAGCCAGGCCAGGCCTTCATTTCGGCGGGACTCGATCAGCGCCACTTCGGTGTCGGCCAGCGCGGACTTTGCTTCCGCCGTCCGCCGCTTCGCCACCCACCCGAGGGCGATCGCGGCCAGCGCCACGACGGCGAACACCGCCGCCGCCGCTTGGAAGAAGCGCAGGCGCTTCCTCGCTTTCTGCACCGAGGCGGCGAGATAGCGCTCCTGCAGCGGGGTGAGGGTGAACATCCCGCTCGCCCCCACGCGCTGGGCCTCGGCGAGTCGGCCTTCCGCGAGAAGGTAGCTCGGGTGACCACCGTGCGCTTCCCAGAGTTCGGTCTGCTCAATGAGGCGCTGGTGGGCGGCGAGGTCGCTCTCGTGGTCTCCGATCCAGCGGGCCAGCCGACCCCAGTGGCTCAGGAGGCACTCGTGGGCGAGGAAGACGACCGTTCGGCCGGCCGCGCGGTCTTCGTCGGTGACGAGCAATTTGGCGGCGAGAAAAGCGTCGAGCATCGGTGTGATCCCGGGGCGCGCGCGCAGTTCATCGAGGTCCGCCCGCCGCCGCGTCGAGGTCTTCGTGGTGGGGTTTACCTGCACAAGGCTCCCGATGAGCGCCGTCGCGTCGAGGTCGCTGCGTTCGGTGTCCCGGAGGGCGTCGAACGTGTTGTCCGCCACCGTGGCGATGGCGCCGCGCAGCCCGCCGATGGCCTCGTAGCTCGCCCAGGTGAGGCGGTCGCTTTTGTTCGTGCGCGCCACTTCGTAGAGCAGCGTCAGGCAGAATTCGAGCAGGGGGAGCGCGTCGGGGTTGTCCTTCGCGTCGTTGTAAATCTGGTCGCTGAGGAACTCGGCGGAGGCCGCCTCGCCGGCCACGTGGCGCAGTTCCGTGCTGCGCTCGAACTCGAGTCGCGCCGCCAGGGCGGGGAAGCGGATGATCTCGCTGAGCATCTGCGCGTCCGGGGGCGGCAGGATGTAGCCGCCGTCCCGACCGACCAGCCGCCCGAGGCCCGGCTCTTCGGCGATGCGCGGGAAGAACTCGCTGCGCATCGTCGCGAGCCCCCAGATGCGCGGGCACGAGCACAGTGCGTAGAGTCCGCGGAAGAGCGTCGCCCGCTCGCTCGCGCCGACCGACTCGGCGAAGACTTCCTCGAGTTGATCGACCTGGAGCAAGAGCTGGGCACCCTCGCGTTCGAGCGCTACCTGAACGGCGGCGGCCACGAAGATGTAGTCTTCGGCGTCGTCGAAATGCCGCACGATGCGCGCCGTGTCCCAACCGTCCGCAAGAAGTGGCGCCAGCACCCGGGCGAGCTTTTCGCCCAGCGGGCCGTGCCCTTGCGCCGGTTGGAATACGATCCGCCGCCAAGGGGCCACCTCCTGGACCAGGCCGCCCGGACGGGTGAGCGTCGGTGCTAGGCCCGCGCGCATGAGCGAACTCTTCCCGTAACCGCTGGCACCGTAGATGAGCACGAAAGCCGGGCCGGATTGCCGCCGCGCGGCAAGCTGCTGCCGGACGTCGCGGATCTCCCGGTTGCGACCGAAGAACCGGTCGCTGTCCTCGAAGCCGAATGCGTCCAGCCCTTTGAACGGACAGCCGGAGATCGGGGGTGGTTCGTAGCCCGCCTTCAGTCCGGGGATCAGCCGCAGCACCAGTTCTTCGAGATGCTTCCGGAAAAGCTCTTCGAATGACTCAAGCGTGCGGTAGGGCAGGAATGCGCGCTTGATCGTGCGGTGCGCGTCGTCGTGGAAGAAGTGGTTCGCGAAATAGTGTTCGAGCTTTGCGGTCTGCTCCCGCGCCTCGGCGTCGTCGAGAGGCGGGGGGGATTCCCGGCGGTAGACGAGAATGTCCGGCTTGGCTTTGGCCGGGTCACCGGTCTCGGCCAGACATTTCTCGTAGGCGGAAAAGGCACCTTCCAACTCCCACTCCGTACCCGTCGGGGCGGCGCCGTCGATTCCGTGGAAGCGCTCGGGCAGCGGGCTTCCCAGCCGGGACCAGAGGATGCCGACCACGATCTCGCAGCTGGCCGGATCGATCAGCTCGTCCTGGTAGTGGGCCGTCGCCCGCACGGCACGGTTCTCCCAGAAGACGTCGTCGAGGCGGACGAAGCTCCAGTATTTCCCCTGCATCTGCTCGATGACGCGCCCGGCGATTTGCCGCTCGTTTGCCACGTCGCCGGGGCTGCTGATGAAAATGCGGATCGTGCTGAGCATGGGGTGGGCGGTGATGGCGCGGC
>JBBSKE010000512.1:0-2529 GCA_038256595.1 Tepidiformales bacterium
CACGATGTCGCCAGCGTCCAGGCTCTCGGCCTTCCGGACGCTGGCCTTCACGGGCACGATGTAGCGCCCATCCTTGGGGAAGAGCGACGTCGTCCACCGGGTCCTGCGGACCTCAGCCGTGACCGGGATCATGCCCCAGCCATAACTGACGGCCGCCGAGGTCGCCCTGAGCTGGTCGCATTCTTCCTCCGGGACGGTGACGAAATACCAGGGCGCAGGGCCCTTCCAGAACCAGATCTCGCCTGTGAATTCGAGGTTCATTGGAAGAGGATAGCGCGAGTGAAGTGCCGCCGGTCGCGGGAAGGGCAGCGGATATATAAGGACTGCGGATTGCCCAGAGCCGCTATGATGGTGTGGGCGGCGGCAATGGGTCGGTGAGTTGCGACCCCACGCGCCGCCCTCCTCCATGCCCTCTGGCGGCCAATCCGACGAGCATCCGCTCAGCGCGCCATCGTGTTCCTTCATCCGGGCCAGTCGCCAGCGCCTGGAGCGCGGCACGGAATGCTGGCGTGTCGAGAACGCGAGCCAGACGGATGTATTCCTTGAGGTCCTCCCGCTGGCCCTTCGTTAGAGCTGCAAGGATTCCAGCTCGGAGTCTCTGCGCATCCGAATCGCTGAGCGGCACGTGGCGGAGATAGCGGGCCAGTTTCTGTTTGAGGTATCCCGACCGAAAATGCCAAGGATCGATTTCGATAAACACGATGGCGCACTCAATCGCGCTCTGATCGCCGTTCCGCAATCGCTCGACCTGGTCGAGAAACTCGGACGAATAGAAGGCCTCCCTGGCCTCAACATATTCGCCTCTCGCAGCAGAAAGAGCCGCGCTCTCTGGTGGTCGCGGATTCGGCACGACCAGCCTCGACATACGCTCCGCGTGGGTCAGACCAGGAATCGCCATCACGGCGTGGTATAGCGCGAGAAAATCTGGCTTGCCTGCAGGGCCATAGTAGGCGGACCGAAATCGCTCCCAAGCCCTATCGAGACGCAACGCTGCCGCCTCCATTGTCCCCCGAAGTTCGTTGCTCGGCCGGTCATCCTTCGACTTGCTTCCGCCATCGGCCATTCGAATCCTCCGCTCGTAGGTCCATGCGATGCATCTCGCTGCCGCCGGCCATTAGAGTCACCGATTGTGCATTGCGCGGAAAACTTCGTCATCAGGCGACGCATTTTGTCGGAATTATCGCCGAAAAGTGTGACAACCGGGCATCGACGCGGCAATTCTTGGCTTGCTAGACTCGCGGGCATGTCGATAACTGACTGGCTGCTCGATTCGGACCCCGCGATTCGCTGGCAGGTCCTGCGCGACCTTGTTCACGCACCAGATGAGGTTGTCGCGGCCGAACGGGCGCGGGTGGCGAACGAGGGCTGGGGTGCGAGGCTGCTGGCGCTGCAGGACGATGACGGCCAGTGGGCTGGCGGCGCCTGTTTCCCCGGCGGCACGTTCGACCCGCCCGAGGATGGCGCAGAACGCGGCGAACCCGAAATTGAAACGCGCGACCAGCCCTGGATCTCGACCCTGCCGACGCTCCAGTTGCTCTGCGATTTCGGCATCGACCCAACGGACGAGCGAGTGCGCCGCGCGATCGCCGGGGTCCGCGAGAACTGCAAGTGGGAGCACGATGGGCAGCGATTCTTCGACGGCGAGGTCGAGCCCTGCATCAACGGCCGGACGGTCACGCTCGGTGTCTACTTCGAACAGAATATGGATGGCCTGGTCGAACTGCTGCTTGGTGAGCAGCTTGCGGATGGCGGCTGGAATTGCGAAGCGGAACGCGGTTCGGTGCGATCGTCGTTCCACACGACGATTTGCGTCCTCGAAGGGCTGCTTGCGCACGAACGCGCGACCGGCGGCTCTCCGGCCGCACTTGCGGCTCGCCGCCGAGGCGAGGAGTACCTGCTCGAACGGCAGTTGTCCCGGAGAAAGAGCACCGGCGAGGTCGTTGACCCGTCCTGGCTGCAGTTTTCGTTCCCTATTCGCTGGCAGTACGACGTCCTGCGCGCCCTGGACTACTTCCGGCTGGCCGGGGATGCGCCGGACCGGCGCATGGCCGAGGCGATCGACCTGCTGCGGTCGAAACGGCAGCCGGATGGCACCTGGCTGCTCGAAAACACGCATCCGGGCGCGGTCCACTTCACGCTCGAAGATGGCGACGGCCAGCCCAGCCGCTGGAACACGCTGCGGGCGATGCGCGTCCTCGACTGGTACGAGGGCCGGGCTCAGGAGCCTGGCGGGAGCTCCGCGACGCGGTAGACCTCGAACCAATCGTCCACGAGCAGCCGGTCGATGAGCGCGACCGAGCCCGCGACGATGGTCGCCTTCGAGTCGTAGTCGGTATGGACCACCCAGGCGAAATCCGCCGGCCACCAGTACTCGCCGTATCCCCAGCGCTGCACGTTCGCCAGTGCGACGGCCGGGCCGTTCGTCCTGCGCCGAAGCACGGCACCCGGCGAGTCGAAAAAATAATCGATCAAAACATCTTGATCGATCGAAGCCATTGGTTGTATCTTGCTGCTGATGAGCACGACACA
>JBBSKE010000513.1:0-2524 GCA_038256595.1 Tepidiformales bacterium
CGAACGCATTGGGTGGCCCCTTTCCGTTATCGATCCGAGGATCACTGTAGGTCGGCTCTCAGATCCACTACCTGGACCATCTCCTCGGGGGCCTGGGAACTGCGGCTGACCTTCGCGGCGTATCCATGGCCGGTATTACCGGCAGTTTCATGCGACGGAATGACCACAACCTGGTACCTGAGGGTGGGAAGTTGCAGAATTGCCATCTCGATGATGCCTTGCTCCATGGCGAGGTCGATCCTTCGAGCATGCTCTTCTGTTGCAACGAGAAAGATCGTCAAAGAATCCTCGTACCTATCGTCAATCCCTACCGGCTCGGGAATCAGATCACACGCGTCCACTAGGAAGTGTATAGACGGCGCCTCGGATGGTTTCAGTTCGATGACCCAAAGCGCACCGGCGAAAAGTGCGGCACAAGTTACGACCCCCTGCAGGACGCTCGCAATGTGACTTCGCTTTGATAGCGAATCGTCGAAATTGCGATCCAATTTGACGTCGAATTCTGTAAAGTTCTCTGGTTGCAAGTTCGTCGAGCCGCGCAGCGTCGATGGTGGAGATGTGACACGTCGAGTTCCGCGCTTGTACATGGCCTACCTCGCTTACACGTGTCGCTGGCACAGCTGCACGCCGTTGTTGCCGAGGATGATTGACCGGTTGGGCCGCTCCTCGCATCGCCCCACGGGTGTGACTTTTGCGAGCAGGCGTACGCCTGGAGGCTAGCCGACCAGATGGCGAGGGCAGCTGCATCTTGAGTTGTAGCGGGCGCCGCCTTTCGATTTCAATTTGTGGTAGAGTGCCCGCGAAATCCTGAACTGAGGTCCCCATATGACGATAACGTTCGGGTATGCCAATTCCAGCGGCGGTGCACGAATCTGCTACACGAGGAGTTCAGGGCATGGCGTTCCTGTCTTTCACGTGCTCAACGCGTTCTATCCATGTGGATCTGTGCTGGCGCACTATTCGGGCACTTTGAAAATGAATGCGGGGTTGGGCAAAGGTGCGAGCTGGTACATGTTCGACTGGCGCGGCGCCGGGAAGTCCACGGCTCCATCCGGCCCTGTTAGGTTTAGCGACCTCGTCGATGACGTGGAGGCAGTAGCCCTTGCTATCGGTGAGCCGTTCGACGTATCAGCGGTCGCCGACGGTTGCGGGCTCGCCCTGGCACTCGCGGCGCGACATCCGGAGATGGTGCGACGGATGCTCCTGGTCGCCCCCCAGGGAGAGGAGGCGCTCCGGCAAGAGCGTGCCTCCGGGGGCCAAAGCCTCGCCGATGCTAATCCCGTCTTCATGCTCGCGATGTATCTGATGTGGGTTCATCCGGGAACAGACCCGGACGAGACCCATCAGATCGCGGCAGAGGCTCGTTTGTCGAAGCCTCGGAACGTCGTCCGCGCTCACAGGGAGGCGGCACTTGATGTTGACCTTGTCGGCCTGGCTTCCAATGTAATCGCGCCGGCTTTACTTATCTCTACTGGGGACCAGCTGCGGGATGCGTTCGCGATCGCTGCCGTTATGCCATTCGCTCGAGTCGGAGACTGGACCGAGATTGGCGACGGGACGATCAATGGCACTGCGTGGCGAGAGGCATGGGACGAAATGATCCCGCCCGGAGGACTCGGCACTCCGGCCGCGGCGGGTGCCGGGTCG
The DNA here is from genome assembly GCA_038256595.1 of Tepidiformales bacterium. Taxonomy (GTDB): domain Bacteria; phylum Chloroflexota; class Dehalococcoidia; order Tepidiformales; family Tepidiformaceae; genus JBBSKE01. The sequence continues at coordinate 1,648 of JBBSKE010000513.1, forward strand.
GTCCATTCCCTGAGCCCGCGGGAGGCCGAAATCCTCGAACTCGTTTGCCTTGGACTCTCGAACGCGGAAATTGGTGAACGCCTCGTCATCGCGCCGAGCACGGCCAAGCGCCACGTGACCAATATCTTCGGGAAGATGGGCGTCTCCAACCGGCCGCAGGCAATCGCCCTTGCCCACGACCTCGGGCTGATCCCAGCAGTCGAGGCCAGGCGCAGCCCTTAATGGGTCCGCGGCCGCTGCCCCGAGGGGATCCGGGCAGCGACCGCGTCTGAATCACTCGCTCTTCTTGTCCGTGAGCGGGAACCCCTGCTTGAGGAGCTCCTTCGCCCGGCCGACGCCGACCATCTGGCGCTGGCCACTTGCGCCGCGCAGCGGGTCGGCGCGCATGAGCGAGTTGATGTAGTACGTGTGATAGGCCGATTCGGTCCAGGGGGTGAAGCCCTGCGTATCGAGCATGTTGTTCACCGAGAACTTGACCATGCGCGAGGTGAAGCGCGGCGACCCGGCCACCCGCTCGGCGTAGGCGAGTGTCTCGGTCTCAAGCTCTTCGGGCGTGTAGAGGCGGTTGACGAAGCCGAATTCGTGGGCCTCTTCGGCGGTGATGAAGCGCCCCTCGTAGAGGATCTCCTTCGCCCGGCGCGCGCCGAGGTCCCACGGAGCGGTGAAGTACTGCGTGTGGGAGGGGAGGAAGAGCGCGTTGTTCGCGGCGAAGATGATGTCCATCGCGGAGGCGAAGATCCAGCCGCCGTAGATGCAGTAGCCGTGGACCATGGCGATCGTTGGGATGGGCAGGTTGCGCCAGCGGAGCGAGGCTTCGAACCAGTACTCGCGCGTGCCGAAGTAGCCTTTCGCGCCCTCGCGCGACATGCCGCGCTCC
>JBBSKE010000514.1:0-2521 GCA_038256595.1 Tepidiformales bacterium
AAGGCGCACCCGACGACCCATCGCGGAAACTCCAGTACGGCCGGACCGAATGGCGCGACCTCGAAGCCGCCGTGGGGTACGCACTCGATAATGGCGCCGAAAGCGTGGTCCTCCATGGCTACAGCATGGGCGGGGGCGTCATCATTTCGTTCCTCCTGGAGTCGTCGCTCGCAGACCGGGTAGCGGGCGTCGTGCTCGATGCACCCATGCTCGACTTCAACCGCACAGTAGAGTTCCAGGCCGCCGACGAAGACTTACCGCTCGTCGGCATCGGCCTCCCGCGTACCCTGGTCGAATCCGCCCAGCTCCTCGCCACCATCCGTTTCGACATCGATTGGGACAGGCTCGACTACCTCGCGCGGGCCGATGCACTCGAGACGCCAATCCTGCTCATCCACGGCGACGAAGACCAGGATGTCCCGAAGTCGACCAGCGACGAACTGGCTCGCCTTCGCCGCGACCTCGTGACCTACATCGAAGTCGCCGGGGCCGGCCATGTCGAAGCCTGGAATGTCGATCCGGAGTTCTACGAGGACGAGGTAGCGCAGTTCATCGAACGCGTCGCCGGCGACTAATCGAGGGGCGGCGTGGCCTCGAAGGACTCGACGGCGTCGTCGCCGGGCGGCGTTGACGAGAGCCCGGCGGCTTCCAGCGTCGCTTCGAACGAGGCGACGGCGACTTCGATCTGGCTGTCGTCCGGGACCTTCGTGGTGAGCCCCTGGAGCGCGATGTTCGGCTTGAACATCGCCCGCACGAACCCGTTCCCCCCGTAGCGCGCGCCGAGCCGGAGGATCTCGTAGCTGACCCCCGCAATCGGCGGCACGAAGACCAGCCGCGATGCGGTACGGACGAGAAGCCCCCGGTCCACAAGCAGGTCAAACGCGAAGAACGTAAACAGCGCCACCACGACAACGATAAGCAGGAAGCTCGTGCCGCAACGCGTGTGTTCCTTCGGGAACGGCCGGATGTTCTCGGCAGTCAGGCGCCGGCCCGCCTCGTAGGCATGGATCGTCATGTGCTCAGCGCCGTGGTACTGGAAGACCCGCCGGATATCCGGGATCAGCCCGATCAGCGCGATGTAGCCGACAAACAGCACCATCCGCAGGACGCCTTCGACCGCCACGATCCAGAACCGGTGCACATCGAACGCTTCGAGGAGGTTCGCAAGCAGGATTGGCCCGGCGAAGAAAATGCCGATGACAAACGCCATCGCGACGACCATTGATCCCCAAAACACCGTCTCCGGGAAGTCTTCGACCTTGCCGTCCTCGTTCTCCTCTTCGAGCGCGATTCGCGACGAAAACGTGAGCGCCCGCATGCCGAGCGCCAGCGTCTCCCAGAGCACCAGCACGCCGCGGATCAGCGGTACCTTCCGAACTCGGCCCGTGTACATCCCGCTCAGATGCTCGGAGTGGACGACGATGTGGCCCTTCGGATGCCGCACGGCGACCGCCATGTGCTCCGGGCCGCGGATCATCACGCCTTCCATTACGGCCTGGCCGCCGTAGTACACGTTTGCTGGGGTGGCCGGCGTGTCGCTCATGGGCTGGGTACGAAAGAGGGCGCCATGACGGCGCCCTCTCTGGTGTTGAATCTCATAAGCGCGCTAACGGCGCTGGTAAAGGCGGTTGTAGAGCTGCACGCGGCCAGCGGTGTCAACGATGCGCTGCTCGCCCGTGTTGAAAGGGTGGCACGCATTGCAGACATCGAGCTGCATGCGATCGCGGGTCGAGCGGGTCTTGATTTCATTGCCGCACGAACAGTGGATCGTTTCTTCGGCGTAATTCGGATGCAGATCGGCTTTCACTGGGGACTCCCGGGCTCCTGCCCATTAGACGGCGGCGATTTCGCCGGCGTAGACGCTAACTTTCTTGCGGCGGCCCTTGGCATAGGGTTCGAACTTCACCTGGCCATCGATGAGCGCATAGATGGTGTAGTCCTTGCCGAGGCCAACGTTGTTCCCAGGGTGGAACCGCGTGCCGCGCTGCCGGAGGATGATCGACCCGGGCTTGACCACTTCGCCATCGAAGTGCTTCACGCCAAGGCGCTGACTGTTGCTATCGCGGCCGTTCTTGGAGCTGCCGACGCCCTTCTTGTGTGCCATTACTAGCCCTTTGTGATCGACTCGACGATTAGCCGGGTCATGTCCTGGCGGTGCCCCATCTTGCGACGGTAACGCACCTTGTTCTTGTACTTCATGAACACGAGCTTGGGCGCGCGTCCATGTGCCGAGATCTTCGCGGTAAGCGCCGCGCCAGCGACGACGGGTGTGCCTACCGTGAGGTCCTTGCCATCGAGCAGCATGAGGACATCGAACGAGACTGAGTCCCCGGGTTCACCGGCGACGTGACTGATTTCGAATTCCTGCCCCTCAGCGAGGCGCAGTTGGCGCCCATCGGCGCGAACGATCGCTTCCACAGCCCTACTCCAGTGTATGCAGACGAAACTCAAGTCTAGCGGTGAGTGCCGCAGCCGGTCAACGTCGGGCAGCAGCCCCCGAGCACAAGCAGCAGCGTGTAGG
>JBBSKE010000515.1:0-2498 GCA_038256595.1 Tepidiformales bacterium
CGGTTATTCCCCACATCGTGAACGCTATCCTCGCCGGCCAGGACATCATCTTCCTTGGCGAACGCGGGCAGGCGAAGTCCCGCATCATCCGCTCCCTCACCTCGCTGCTCGACGAATACACGCCGACCATCACCGGCTGCGAGATCACCGAAGACCCCTTCGAGCCGATCACGAAGGCCGGGCGCGATATCGTCGAGGCCCAGGGCGACAACGCCCCGATTAACTGGCTCTCACGCGAGGATCGCTACGGCGAGAAGCTCGCGACCCCGGACATCACGATCGCTGACCTCATCGGCGAAGTGGACCCGATCAAGGTTGCCGAGGGCCGCTACCTGAACGACGAGCTGACGATTCACTACGGGCTCATCCCCCGCACGAATCGCGGCATCTTCTGCATCAATGAGCTTCCCGACCTCGCCGAGCGCATCCAGGTCGGCCTCCTGAACATCATGGAAGAGCGCGACGTCCAGATTCGCGGCTACCGCATCCGCCTGCCGCTCGACGTCTTCGTCGTTTCGAGCGCGAACCCAGAGGACTACACCAACCGCGGCCGCATCATCACGCCGCTGAAGGACCGCTACGGCGCCCAGGTTCGCACCCACTACCCGACGAAGATTGAGCACGAAATCGGCATCATGGACGCCGAGCATCACCCGGTCCCGAGCGACTACAAGGTCACGGTCCCGGATTACATGAAGGAGATCATCGCCGAGATCTCCCGCCTCGCGCGCCGCAGCCCGGACGTGAACCAGCGCTCCGGCGTCAGCGTCCGTGCTTCGATCGCGAACTACGAAAGCATGCTCGCGAACGCTCTCCGCCGCGCGATCACGAACAACGAGGACGAAGTGGTCCCGCGCGTTAGCGACCTGCCGTACGTCGTCCCGACGCTCTCCGGCAAGGTCGAATTCGAGACGGTCGAAGAGGGCCGCGAAGACCAGATCATCGAAAAGCTCATCCAGGGCGCGGTGGTCGCGGTGTTCAATCGCAACTTCAACCTCGCCGACCTCGAGCCGATTGTGGTGCGCTTCAAGGCCGGTGCCTCCGCCGAAGTCGGTGATATGGTCCCGAGCGCGCAGTACGCGAGTCTCGCGGGCCAGATTGAGGGCCTCGGCGCCGCCGCTGCCCGGATCGCCCCGGGTGGTTCGCCAGCCGAAACCGCTGCGGCCGTGGAGTTCATCTTCGATGGCCTCCACCTCAACAAGCGGTTGAACAAGGACCGCACGGCCGGCAAAGTCCAGTATCGCGGCTAGTCCGCCTGGACTTTCGCAGGACAGGGTGACCGGCATGAGCCAATTGGCCACCACCGCAACGAACGACGGCACGGGGGGCAGGAACATCACCTGCCTCCCGTTCTCGCTTGCCGGGCCGCTGTTTTCCGAAGCAGTGCGTGTCTACGCCCGAGCGTTCGCCGCCCGCCCCTACAACATGGAACCCGCCGCCAACGAACGGAGCATGACCGTCCGCCTCGGCAAGGTTCACGCCTTCAAGCCCGGCCTCGTCACGCTCGCCGCCGTCTCCGGAGAGTCGGTAACCGGGATGGCGTACGGCTACCACCTCGAACCGGGCGACTGGTGGGGCGACTTCGTCCGCCAGCGGCTAAGCCCGGATTCGCAGCAACAGTGGCTCGAAGACGCCTTCGTGGTCGTCGAACTCGCCGTCGAGCCCGGGCTCCAGGGCCAGGGCACCGGCACGGCACTCCTCCAGGCGCTGCTCGATGGGCGCCCGGAGCGAACCGCAGTGCTCTCGACCCGTACCGACGCACGCGCCCACCACCTCTACCGGCGGCTTGGCTTCGAAGTCCTGACCGAGATGAACTTCGGCCACGGCCCCTGGCACTTCATCATGGGCCGGCGCCTCCCGTGACCGTCCCGGTGGCCCCGAAGCCGCGCGTTCTGGGGACGCCGCCGAACTGGTCCATCCACCCTTTGCCCCTGCGTGGCCCAATCTTCCTCGGCGCGATGGCCGCCTATGGTGCCGCCTTCGCCGGTCCGCCCTACAGCGATGGCACGCGAGCGATCGAGGTGCGCGAGCGGCTGCACGGCGAACACTCGCGGCGGCCCGGCCTGCGCGCCTTCTGTGCGATGCTCCCCGGCGAGGACGTGATCGGCATGACCTATGGCTTCCGCAGCCTGCGTGGCCAGCCCTGGCACGAAGCGGTCGCCCAGGAGATCGGCTTCGGACCGGCGCGCACCTGGCTCGCGAATGCCTACGAGTTGGCCGAACTCGCGGTGACGCCCGCCTACCAGGGCTTCGGCATCGGCTCGGCACTCATCGCCGCCTTGCTCAAGGGACGCTCCGAGCGCACCTGCGTCCTCAGCACCCGCGCCGACAGCGACGCCCACCTGCTCTATGAGCGTCTCGGCTTCGAAACGCTCGCGACCATGCCGTTCCGGGCCGGTGGCGCGCCGTTCCTGGTGATGGGGAAGGTCCTGCCGTGAGCGCTGACGCAAACCAGCACCGCCTCACCGGACCAGGCGCACCGGCAATGGCCGTCGGCC
>JBBSKE010000516.1:0-2496 GCA_038256595.1 Tepidiformales bacterium
CAAGCTCAACGCCTACGGCCGCACGGAACTGGATGTCCTCCAGATTCAGCACGTGAGCCACGCCTACGACGCGGACCACCTTGTGCTCCTCGATATAAACCTCCACATCGAACGCGGCCAGAAAGTGGTCTTCGTTGGCCCGAATGGCAGCGGCAAGAGCACGCTCTTGAAGCTTGCTGCATCGAAGCTGAGCCCGACCGAGGGCGTCATCAAGTGGGCCGAACGCGCCCGCCCGGGCTACTACGACCAGCACCAGGACGAGGCCCTCGATCCCGACCGCACCGTCCTCGATGAAGTGCGAACGGTCGCCGACGACGCCGTCGATGAGAAGCTGCGGACGGTCCTCGGGCAGTTCCTCTTCCGCGGCGACGATGTCTTCAAGCCGGTGCGCGTGCTCTCCGGTGGCGAACGCAGCCGCGTCGCGCTGGCCAAGTTCCTTATCCAGCCGACGAACGTGCTCCTCCTCGACGAGCCCACCAACCACCTCGACCGCACGACGCAGCGCAAGCTGATCGAGGCGCTCAAGGGGTACGAAGGCACGATTATCTGCGCCAGTCACGACCCGGACATCGTCGAGAACATCGCCACGCACGTCTTCGAAATCAAGGACGGCGGCTGCAAAGAGCTCATCGATCGGCGCCGGGAAGCGCCCGCGAAGGCGTTCACCTCGAAGCGGTAGAGGGCGTCAATGGCCAAATCTTTACCGGGGAACCGCAGCCGCACCGTATAATTAGAGCCAAGGAGGTAACCACACCCGTTACCATGAATGGAATTAAGACCACCCTCTTGCTGGCTACGCTCACCGGATTGCTTGTGGCCATCGGTGGCCTGCTCGGTGGCGTCGGCGGCGCCGCAATCTTCCTCGTTATCGCCGCGGCGATGAACTTCTTCGCCTACTGGTTCAGCGACAAGATGGCGCTGAAAATGGCCGGCGCCAAGGAGATCAGCCGCGAACAGGACCCGCGCCTGTTCGCGATGGTCGAAGAGATCGCGCAGCTGGCCAAGCTGCCGATGCCGCGCGTCTTCCAGATCCAGAACGATTCGCCGAACGCGTTCGCCACGGGCCGAGACCCGAAGCACGCAGTCGTCGCCGTGACCACGGGCATCCAGCGCCTGCTCACCGAACGTGAGCTGCGCGGCGTCATGGCGCACGAAATGGCGCACGTCAAGAATCGCGACATCCTCTGGTCGTCAATCGCTGCCACCCTTGCCGGTGGTGTGCAGATGATCGCCCAGGTGATGCTCTTCTCCTCCCTCTTCGGTGGACGGCGCGACGAAGGCGGCAACCCGTTGCTCGGGCTGGTTGCGATGATCATCGCGCCAATCGCGGCGACCATGATCCAGATGGGCATCAGCCGAACGCGCGAATACGGCGCCGACGATACCGGGTCCGACATCGTGGACGACCCGGAAGCGCTCGCCAGCGCGCTCGAGAAGCTGAAGCAGGGCATCGCCTACAGGCCGATGGCGGAGACGCCGCAGCAGGAAGCGGTGGCCGCGCTCTATATCGCCAACCCGTTCAACGGCGCGGGCCTGTCGAAAATGTTCAGCACGCACCCGCCGCTGGACGACCGCATCGCCCGCCTGCGCGCGAAGGCCGCCACCAGCGGTATGACTCGCCCGAACAGCCGCGTCGACGACCTCGACAAGCCTCGCCGCCCGAAGGGTGCCTCCTGGTAGTCATCCGGCAATAGCCACCAACCAATAGCGGCGGACCTTGGTGTGGGTCCGCCGCTTTTGCGTGTCACGCGCGCTCCGGCTCCAAGAGTCCGAGCCGCGCACGGAAGTAAGCGGGCGGATTACTTGTCGCGAAATCAGCTGCCGCAGGCGCGGCAATGTGCACCGGCTCCATGCATCAGCAAGTCCTTTCGCCGCCCGCTCACTCTCCGCGATGGCTCGTCAGGCCCGGCGGTCTCGTTCGCCAACGGGGTTCTGGATTGGATCATGACAAGACGTAGTCCCGCTGATAGACTCGCCGCACTTTGACATGAGGCGTCGAACCAGATGCGGTCGTTCGACAACAATGGCACCAGAATCACCTTCGTTCGCAGCGGCAAGCCGGGTTCCGTGCCCCTGGTGCTGCTGCCCGGGCTGACCCAGAACCTCGGCACCTTCTGCGACGTTGTGGCCGAAATAGGCGATGATGCAGACGTGTTCGCGATGGACTTTCGCGGGCACGGCAAATCAGATTGGGCACCGGGCACGTATACGACCGTCCCGTACGTTACAGATGTGGTGACGCTCATCGAGACGGTGGTCGGGAGGCCAGCAGTGGTCGCCGGCCATTCACTCGGGGCGAATGTCGCATTCGTGCTCGCCCAAACTCGGCCAGACCTGGTGCTGGCAGCATTTTGTGAAGAGCCGACCCTGTACTTCAAGTCCCGCGAGGTTCGAGAGGGGAGCGAGCTTTTCACGGAGCGCTTGCCATGGCTGCGAAGTTCAATGGCGAAGTGGCAGGCGGGCGAAGGCGCTCCCGAACGCGCCGCCTACGACTCC
>JBBSKE010000517.1:0-2467 GCA_038256595.1 Tepidiformales bacterium
CGACCGCGTAACGTGAGTGATTGCCGCTCCTGTGCGAACCAGCCCTCCCGGTTGCGTACGGCGACCATCACGTTCGTCATCGCCCACGCCGCAAACAGGCAGAGCACCGGGTACATCGGCACGAAGTAGCGCATCCAGGCGACGAATCGCGGCCCCTGGAACCCGAGAATCGAGACGGCGAGCGCGAGTGGCAGCAGGTACGAAAGTTCGCGGCGTTTGAACATGAGGAAGGCCGCGACCGTCATCGAGCCGAACCCGGCGATGGCCAGCGCAGGCCCGGCGCCCCAGAGCACGAGATTCTGCATCGGCCAGAGCAAGGGCGTGCGGTTCGCGAACTGGACGAACGGCGGGAAGTCGACGTTGCCGTTCTGGAAGTCGATTTCGCGGAAGAGGTCGGTCTTCCACTCGGGGTTCAGCGCGAAATTCCAGAAATCGGGGCCGATGAACGCGTATGGCTGGGCGATGCGAAAGACGATTGCGCCGATCCCGAGCGAGACGGCGAGGAACGAGAGGTCGTTTAGCCAGTAGCCGGTCCGATCGAGCCCTTCGCCGCGCCAGCGCAACCCGAGACCCGGGAAGTCGCGCAGGGCGACGCGCGCCGGGAACGCGAGCATTGGCACGACCGCCAGCGGCCAGGCGGTCACTTTGCTCGCCAGCCCAAGACCGATGAGTACGCCGAGCAGCACCGCGAGCCACGCCTGCCGCCGCAGGGTCGCCGCCGTTACCGTGTGCGCGGCCACCAGCAGCGTCGCCACCGCAAAAAAGGTGACGTACGGGTCCATCGTCCAGAAATGCGCGAGCTGAGTAGGAAGGACCGCCGCAGCGTAGAGAAAGGCCGCGACAATCCCCGGCTGCCGCCCAAACAGCGTCCGGCCGAGCAGGAACACGAGCAGGATGGTCATCGTGTCAGTGAACGCCGTGACCCGCCGCCCCCAGACCACGTTCGTGTCGTACTTCGTCTCCCCGCCGGGGGCCGAGATACCGAAGACCGAGAGCGCGTCGCGGCCCCAGCCGGGCATTTCGCGGTAGGCGGTATCGACGCCCTTGACGAGGAACATCGGGAACGTGCCGTAGACGTAGGCGTTCACGCTCGGCGCGTTATAGGGGTTGAGGGGGCTTTTCGCGGTATCGAAATACTCGCCGATCGAATCGGGCCACTCGGTGTCGTTCGCGACGAACGAGAGGAAGCGCTCGTCGGGGTGCATCTGGAGGGGCGTCTCGGCGCCGTCCGGCTGGTCCCAGCCGAGGCCGTGGAAGCGCAGGACCGCGCCGAAAATCAGGATCAGGGCGAGCGCGAACTGCCAGGTGGTCAGGGATTCGAGCAAGAAGGCGCGCGCATCGCTGGCCCGGCTCGGCTGGGGCGCTGGTGGCTGCTCAGCCATTGGCCGCTACCGGCTCGCGACAGGTGATCGGTGGGAGAAAAGCGCGCACTACACGGGAGAATACGTCATCCGGGCGGTTCCCGACCACGAGAGGAAACCCGCTGTTAAGGAAGCTCCCCGGCCTCTGCTACGATGACGAGAACAATCCGGCGGCCAAACACCATCGCCGCCCGCGTCGTATCAACTCGTGAAGCAGCACGGAGGAACACCCATGGAACTGCCATCTTTCCGGCGCCATCGCCGCCTGCGCGGGTCCAGCGCTATTCGCGCCCTCATCCGCGAGACCGAGCTGACCACGAGCCACCTCGTCTATCCCATCTTCGTCCAGGCCGGGCTCAAGGGCCGCGCGCCGATTACTTCGATGCCCGGGCAGGACCGCCTCGGCCTCGATGTCCTGCGCGAAGAAGCGGCAGAACTGAAGCGGCTGAAAGTGCCCGCCGTGCTGCTCTTCGGCTTGCCGTCATATAAGGACGAGCGGGGCACGGGCGCCTGGGAGCACGACGCCATTGTCCAGCAGGCGATCCGCATCCTCAAGGATGCGAACCCGGAGCTCCTGACCATCGGCGATGTCTGTCTCTGCGAATACACGAGCCACGGCCACTGCGGCCTCCTCCGGCCCGACGGTTCGGTCGACAACGACTCCTCCCTGCCGCTGCTCGCAGAGACCTCCGTGAGCCTCGCCGAGGCCGGCTGCGACATCATCGCCCCCAGCGACATGATGGACGGCCGCGTGACCGCCATCCGCGCGGCCCTCGATTCGGCCGGCAAATCCGACACACCCATCCTTTCTTACGCGGCGAAATACGCGAGCGCCTTCTACGGCCCCTTCCGCGAAGCTGCCGACAGCGCGCCCCAGTTCGGCGACCGCCGCGGCTACCAGATGGACGCCGCCAACGCGCGCATGGCTCGCGACGAAGCCCTGACCGACGTCGCCGAAGGCGCGGACATGGTCATGGTGAAGCCCGCCCTGCCGTACCTCGACGTCCTCCGCCAGGTGCGCGATGCCGTCGACCTGCCGGTCGCCGCGTACAACGTGAGCGGCGAGTACTCGATGCTCATGGCCGCCGTCCAGAACGGTTGGCTCG
>JBBSKE010000518.1:0-2464 GCA_038256595.1 Tepidiformales bacterium
ACTTCAACGTCTCGGGCGGGCCATAGCCGGGGTGAGATTGGGGCGGCAGACTCCTGCGAGTTAGCCGCCCCGAACGCTTGACTCCCAGAACCGCCCATCGCGGCTACCCTCGCCTCGCGTAGAATCGGCAGCGGCACATTGGCCGATGGAGTTTGGGATGCGAAAGAATCTTGCCCTGGCAAAGTGGCGCGCGGGCGAACCTACCTATGGCGGCTGGCTCTCGATTCCCAGCGCCATCACCGCCGAGGTCATGGCCCACCAGGGCTACGACTGGATCAACATCGACATGCAGCACGGCCTTATCGGCTACCAGGAAGCCGTCTCCATGCTCCAGGCCATTTCGACCACCGAGGTCACGCCCTTCGTGCGCGTGCCGTGGAACGATTTCGGCATCATCGGCAAGATGCTCGACGCGGGCGCGATGGGCGTCATCATCCCGATGGTGAACAGCGTCGAAGAGGCGAACCAGGCGGTCGCCGCCAGCCGTTATTTCCCGGCCGGCAGCCGCAGCTTCGGACCCGTCCGCGCAGGGCTCTACGCGGGCGCCGACTACTTCGCCCACGCGAACGAAGAGATCGCCTGCATCCCGATGATCGAGACGAAGCAGGCCTACGAACGGATCGACGACATCCTCTCGGTCCCGGGCATCACGGCGTGCTACGTCGGCCCGGCGGACATGAGCATCACGCTCGGGCAGGCGCCTCGCATGGACAATGAAGGTGCGTTCGAAGAAGTGCGCGTGGGCATCGCGAAGGCTTGCGAGCGCCACGGCGTGATTCCCGGCATACACGCGAACGCCTCGCTGGCGGCAAAGCACGCGGCGGCGGGCTACAAGATGATCACTATCGGCTCGGACCTGGGTTCGATGACCGCCGGTGCGGCGGCCGACCTGCGCATCGCTCGAGGCGGCGATTCCGCGGGCACTCAGCCCGTCTACCGGTAAGAGGTTAACGTCAGTTTCGGGAATGATATGGAGTTGTTAGGCGAAACTGAAGCGGCTTCGTGAAGAGTTAACCATGCGCTCGCTAAGCTAAATCACATGAAGACTTCCTCTCGCGCCGCAACCCCTTCGCCGACGAACGAGACAGTCGTTGTTGACGAGTCTCGAGGAATCCGGGTGATTCGCCCGCTCCGCAAGCAAGACTCTCCGAGAGCGGCTGGAGCCGTGACCTGGAAAGAATGTGGCTCGCTTATGCGGGCCTGAACAACGCCTACTCCTACCTTGCGGGGCTGCACCAATCTGGTGCGGCCCCGTTTCTTTTGCGGCGATGCCGGTGCCATAAGTCGCCATGGGCACGCTCCCTTTGTCCGTCGCGTTATTGACCGGGTTGCTGGCCATCGGCTGCCTGCGCGAGGGCGGCTCCCGGGCTAAACTGCAGCATTCCCGGAGGTATACGTGAGCTCACCACAGCCAGAAATTCCGCCACCGTCGCTCGACGATGTGCTCTACGAAAAGCGCGGCAACTACGCCGTCATTACCCTCAATCGCCCGGTCGTCCTCAATGCCGTCAACTGGTCGATCACGCGGCGGCTCAAGGTCGCGCTCGACCAGGCCGAATCCGACGACGAAGTGCGCGCGGTCATCCTCACGGGCGCCGGGCGGGCGTTCTGTGCGGGCGGCGACATCCAGGCCACGCCGCCGCCGGACGATAAACCATCTCCCAGCGGCTACGACCTGAACATGCAGATCTGGCGGATGGCCAAGCCGGTCATTGCCGCCGTGCGCGGCGCCGCCGTCGGCCAGGGGCACGAACTCGCGGGCATGTGCGACCTCACGATCGCCGCCGAGGACACGATCATGGGCGAACTCCAGATTCGCCACGGATTCGGCCCGCCCGTCCTCGTGACGCCGTTCCTCACGGGTCCGAAACAGGCCAAGGAGATCCTCCTGCTCGGCGAGCGAATCAACGCGCAGGAGGCGCTGCGCATGGGCCTCGTGAACCGCGTGGTCCCCGGCGACCAGCTCATGAGCGTCGCCGAAGACTGGGCGAAGAAGCTCGCGGGACTGCCCCAGGGCACCGTCGTCTCGAACAAGATCCTCATCAACCGCGTCTACGAACTGGCTGGTTTCCAGTCCGCCATGGCCTACCGCGAGGATCCGGCGATTTCGGACCTGCTGGCCGCGCAGGCGAGCGGGGGCGGCTCGGCCGAATCGCTCAAAGTCCTGCGCGAACAGGGCTGGGAAGCGTTCCGCAAGGCCCGCGACGCCCAGTACGCGGATTCCCAGGAAGTCGTCGGCAAGGACACCGCGAGCTAACTCGCCGCGAGCGATCCGCGCGGCGACCATTCGCACCCAATGCCGGCGAGACGCAAACGGAGGGACCAATCGGTCCCTCCGTTCGCCGTCGTACCGGTGGTCCGGCGGATTAGCGCTGGACGAGCTGGGTCAGGACGCCGCCGGTCACCGACGGGTGAATGAACACCTGCCCCTTGACCGGGTTGCCCGCGCCCGGGTCGCCGACGA
>JBBSKE010000519.1:0-2458 GCA_038256595.1 Tepidiformales bacterium
ATGCGGATTCGACACAGGTCGTGATCGCCTCATTCGCTGGGTTCGCCGTTATGTGCCTGCTCCTCGGCATCATCGCCATCGCGACGAGCGACCCAAAGGTTCCCGCTGGCGCAGGCCAGTTCGGCCTCTTCCTCGACTTCGGCTAAATCGCCGACGGTCCCAGGTACGGTCGTGTATCGATGGGTGGCACACGCTGATGTGTCACCCATTCGTCGTTGGCGCAGGAGTGATATCCGGGTGCCCGCCGCCAGCTCCGCACGTATTTCGAGCACATTAATGCGTTCGCAGAATCGACCGGCTAGGCTGGATCGATGTCCGCGAACTCGCCCGATACCCGCTATGTCCGGCGAAACCTGCCGCGGTACTACGTCTACCAGTTTCTGACCCAGTTCTCGCTCTGGAACGGCATCTGGATCAAGTACCTGCTGGACGATCGCGGCCTCGAACTGAAGTACATCATCCTCATGGATCTGCCCTTCTGGCTGCTGGTCGCGGCCCTGGAGGCGCCCTCCGGCGCACTCGCCGACCGCATCGGCCGGAAGCGCGTGATGGGCATCGGCGCCTTCCTCATGGCCATCACCATCCTCGGTTTCGGCCTGACCACGAACTACTGGATCCTGTTCTTCGTCTACATGCTCTGGGCAGTCGCGCAGGCGATGCAGTCCGGGGCCGATGGGGCGATGCTCTACGACTCGCTCAAGTCGGCGGGCCGCGAGCGCGAATATGCGCGGTACGCCGGCCGGGGCATGGCGACGCTGCTCTCGGCTGGCATGGTTAGCGTGGTCCTCGGTGGCCTCCTCGCCGAAGTCACGAGCCTCGCCTTTGTCGTCCAGGTGAGCGCTATCACGCCACTCCTCGCGATGGCCACGGCCTTCAGCATGTTCGAACCACCAACCCTCGGGCCGAAGAGCAAGAAGTACCTCCGCGACCTGCGCGACAGCTTCAGCTTCGCCTGGCAGAACAAGCCGGTCCGCTATTCGGTCCTGATGTTCTCGATCATGCTCACGGGGACCTTCGGGCCGGTCGTGCTCATCCAGCCGTTCCTGCTCGAACACGACGTCGCGACCGGCCTCTTCGGCGTCTTCCAGGCGCCCTTGCGGCTGACCGCGGTAGTCGCCGCACTGCTCGCGTTCCGGCTCAGTTCGTCGCTCGGGCCGGGGCGAATCTTCATCGGCGCCGGGGCAGCGATGGTGCTCGCCTACTCCGGTCTCGCGCTCTTCGATTCGACTTTCGCGTTCATCTTCTTCGCCTTCCCGGGCTTCATCCAGGGCGTCGTCCGGCCGGTCATCGATGGCTACATCAACGACCGCACGCCAAGCGAAAAGCGCGCCACCGTGCTCAGCCTCGCGCACCTCTGCTTCGCCCTGCAGGTGGCCTGGTTCGAACCGATCCTCGGCTTCCTCACGGACGACTGGGCGCTCCGGGCCGCATTCGCCTTCGCGGCCATCTACTTCGCCTTCCTGATGCCGCCGATGGTCTTCCTCTGGCGGCGCGCCCACCGCCAGGACGCCGGCGCGAGCCGCATCGCCCTCACGCCCGTCGCCGCACCCGAGCCGGGGTAAGGCGCAGAAAATGCGCACGAGCGAATTTACCCGCGCGCCAAGATTCGAACGTTGACGACAGGTATCGTCCGGGCATGACTGTTCGAACCCTTTTTCGCACCGGAGCGGCCCTCGGTGCACTCGTTGCCATGGCTTCCATGGCGTCCAATGCCGCAAACGCCCAGACGTTCGATGTCGAACTGCGCCACTCCCTCGGTGCCGCCGGCCTCTCCGGGAACGGTGAGCGCTACGCGGTAATCGAAGGCTCCACGACCGACGTGGGCCAGAAGATGACCATCCGCAACGTCGATTCGAACGCTATCGAGGCCGAGTTCGCCCGCCCGGGAGATCTGGCCTTCTACGGCCGGCCACAGCTCAGCCGCGATGGCTCGACAGCGGTCGTCACTGCCTGTGAATGGCACATCCCGACTGGCATGCCCGATTGCGAGTTATTTCGCGCCGACCTCGAAACTGAAGAGATGGCCGAACTCGAAGGGACTGACGAAACTGTCAACCCAGGTGGCACCCACCCGGTGTCGTATCTTCTGACCCCTGATGCTACCGGCATCTATTTCGCCAACTTCCGCCGTTACGACATGGCCCTCGACACGATGTTCTCGATCATGATGGGCGCGGACCTCTGCACGGACGAAATGGCGGCCCCGTACGACTTCCGCGAATGCACGCTCAAGCCGGGTGGCGCTGGCGGTGCCTGGCTCCTCATCGAAGCGCGCGACTTCAGCGGTGAACGCGATGTCGCGGAGGCGCCCGTCCACGAGCGCACGACCGGCTACATCGTCGAGTCCGAGACCGGCTCCAGCGAGCAAGTATTCCAGGTCATGACCCCGGACGCGGCTGAACTCATTGCGGTGACCCACGACGGTGCGACCGTCTTAATCTCTCGGCAGATCGAAAGC
>JBBSKE010000520.1:0-2445 GCA_038256595.1 Tepidiformales bacterium
AGTAACGCGACCGCCGTAGGGAGCGTGCCTCCCGTTGTCGTGGCACCCAGCCCGGCGGCTGGGCACGGCCATGTCGCCCTCCGAGGCCATCGCGGTAACGCACTGGCGATGGAGCCCGCCCACACGTAGTATTCGCGCCACTACGAACAGGAGGCCACTCATGGCCTATATCGATCGCGACGGCGTCCAGATCTACTACGAAACGGCGGGTTCCGGCCCGGCGATCCTCCTCAGCCACGGCTATAGCTCCACGGCCCAGATGTGGACCGGGCAGGTGGCCGCCTTCCAGGACCGCTACACGGTTATCTCCTGGGACATGCGTGGCCACGGCCAGAGCGACAGCCCCACCGACCAGGCCGCCTACTCCGAGGCAGCGACCGTCGGCGACATGGCGGCCATTCTCGAGGCCTGCGACGTCGAATCGGCCGTGATTGGCGGCCTCTCGCTGGGCGGCTACATGTCCGCCGCCTTCCACCTGGTCCACCCGGAGAAGACGCGCCTCCTGATGCTCTTCGACACCGGCCCCGGCTACAAGAACCCGGTCGCCCGCGAAGGCTGGAATAAGACAGCCGAGACCCGCGCCCAGGTCTTCGAAGAGAAGGGCCTCGACGCGCTCGGCCGCAGCGCCGAAGTGCGCATCACGACGCATCGCTCGGCTGCCGGGCTGGCCGGCGCCGCCCGCGGGATGCTCGCGCAGGTGGATGGCCGCGTGATCGAATCGCTCGAACACATCGCCGTGCCCACGCTCGTCCTCGTCGGCGAAAAAGATGAGCCGTTCATCAACGCCTCGCAGTACATGGCGAAGAAGATCCCGAACAGCACATACGTCGTCATCCCCGAGGCCGGGCACGCCGCGAACCTCGACCAGCCGGCCGCCTTCAACGCCGCCGTCGAAGCCTTCCTCGCGGCCAACCCCGCCTAAAAAGGGCCAATCGGAGCCACGGTCGGACGACGAAGGTTGGCACGCGATTGCCCGGTCAGGCAACAACGATCGGAGCCCCGGCGCGCCAGCCCGGGGACTTCGCGACCTGCCACCGAATCCTCTGCCCGCAGGCCCCACCTCTCGTGGCCCGGGATCGCCTCGCCGGGTCACATACATCACTGGCCGAGCAAATGTGGCGGCGAATCGCAACGCCCCCTCCGTCCCCGTCGGGGTTTCGGACCGGGAAGTTAGCCGTTATGCCGCGAGGTCGTCCCCTGGCGTGGCCTGGGGCCCGCGCTCGCGGTCGCCGAGGTGTTCTGGCGCGATGAGGAACCGGTAGCAGATCATCGCCGTCGAGAGCAGAGCCCAGATCGGCAGCCCGGCCGTCGGCTTCGTCCCGTAGAGCGCGGGAAGACGCCACTTCCACCAGGCGAGCGACCCGAGGACGAGCAACGCGCTGGTCGCGTAGGCGCCGAGGGCCGGGCCCATCTTCTTCGTCACCACGCCCAGGACGAGCAGGTTTACCGGGAACCAGGCGGGGAAGGTCACCAGCGACGACCCGGCGCAGGGCGCGATGCCTTTGCCGCCCCGGAAGTTCGCGAAAATCGGGAAGCAGTGCCCCGCGACCACGCAGATCCCGGCGATTTGCGCGCCAGCTGGCCCGGCGAGGGCACGCCCAATCGAGGCCGCGATTACACCCTTACTTATATCGCCCGCCGTTACGGCCGCGCCCCAGCCCTTGCCGAGGTTCACGACCGAGTTCGCCGCCCCCGGGTTCCCGGAGCCTATCGCTCGCAAATCGACCGCGTTTCCCCGCCTCGCGGCGAGTTTCGCGGCGATATCCGCAGAGAGTACGCAACCAAGGAGGTAGCCGGTGACGCCCGCAACCCAGGCGCGATAGAACCAGAAGATGCCGTGAATCATTCGAGCGAGGGTAGGAGCGGTCCGCCCTGCCTGTCAAAAGCAGCGGCTGACGCGCCGCTGGACGTACCGGTCACGAGCAGTGGGCTGCAGGCCGGAGATTTCGTGGCGAATCACGCGTCGCCGGGCTTGCGCACCGGGACTCTGATCGAGGCGTGTTATTCGTCCTCATCCTTCGAGATCATCGGGATAATCGCCTTCCGGGGGTCCGGCGTGCGCGTCGGCACGAGTGTCGGCGTGGGAGTGATGGTTGGGGTGCGGGTGATGGTGGGGGTCGGGGTGATCGTTGGAGTATTGGTCGGTGTCGGTGTGGGCGGCGCTTCGATGCAGTTGTCGATGAACGCGGCTTCGATGACGCCTGTCCGCTCCGGGTCGAACACGTCGTAGTAGGCGAATTGCGAGCGGGAGGTGAAGCCGAACGACTGTGAAGTCGCGCCAGGCTCAAGGACGCCGGTATCGAACTGCGGGTCGCCGTTCTGCTGGGTGTACACCGAGCGGATGTGGCGCGGTTGGCTGCTCTTGTTAATGAAGCGCATCGAACTACCACCGCTGGCCTGGCTGTTTACATAGCAGACCGCCGGGTTATAGCCGGAATCGATGAT
>JBBSKE010000521.1:0-2432 GCA_038256595.1 Tepidiformales bacterium
ATGAGGTCGCGCGCGGTGTTGAGCTGCTCCTCCGGGATGCGATTGAGGGGCACGATCTGCTTCGCGTTCACGATCGCGGCATCGAGCCCATGTTCGACCGCTTCGGCGAGGAAGACCGAGTTGAGCACCCGCCGCGCCGCCAGTTTCAGCCCGAACGAGCAGTTCGAGACGCCCAGCACCGTGTGGACGCCGGGCAGTTCGGCCTTGAGCGTGCGGATCGCGGTGAGCGTCTCCATGGCGTCCTTGCGCAGGTCCTCCTGGCCACCCGAAAGCGGGAATGTGAGGCAATCGAAGAGCAGGTCGCCGGGTTCCATGCCGAAGCGGTTCACGGCGAGGTCGTAGATGCGCTTCGCGACGCGCACCTTCCACTCGGCGGTGCGCGCCTGGCCCTCTTCGTCGATCGTGAGGGCCATCGCAGCCGCGCCGTGGGTCTTGATCAGCGGGAGGAGGCGCGAAATCTTGCGCTCCCCGTCCTCAAGGTTGATCGAGTTGACGATCGCCTTGCCGCCGTAGAGTTCGAGCGCGGACTGCACAACCGGCACTTCGGTGCTGTCGAAGACGAGCGGCAGGGTCGATTGCGTGCGGAGGACCGAGACCAGCGAGATCATGTCCGGCACGCCATCACGCCCGACGTAATCGACCATCACATCGAGGACGTGCGCGCCCTCGTTCGTCTGCTCCTTGGCGAGCGCGGCCATGCCATCGAGGTCGCCGGCGAGAAGGAGGTCGCGGAAGGCGCGCGAACCGGTCGCGTTCATGCGCTCGCCGACCACGAGGAACGAGGTGTCCTGCTCGATGGTCTCGGCGGTATATAAGGATGCGAGATTCGCCTCGTACGGCCGGTTCGCCTGGGGGAGCGAGAGGCGCGGCGTCGGGCGGTCGTAGCCGATGAGCGGGATCGCCTCGCGGAACATGTCCGGGGTGGTCCCGCAGCAGCCGGCGACGATGCTGGTGCCGAATTCGTGTACGAAGATGCGCTGGTAGCGCGCGAACTCCTCGGGCGTGAGCGGGTAGCAGGCTTCGCCATCGACAATCGAGGGCATGCCCGCGTTCGGCCCGACGAAGATCGGCCGGCGCGAGTGTTCGGCGAGGTAGCGTACGTGTTCGACCATCTGCTCCGGCCCGAGCGAGCAGTTCAGGCCGATGACGTCGATCACGTCGATTGGCTCGAGGATGGCGAGGGCGGCGGCGATGTCCGAGCCGAGGAGCATCGTTCCCGTGGTCTCGATCGTGATGCTGGTGATGACCGGTAGGCGCACGTCGAGTTCTTCGAAGACGCTCGCGACCGCCGCCAGCGCGGCCTTGGTCTGGAGCAAGTCCTGGCAGGTTTCGACCTTGAGCACGTCGATGCCGCCTTCGATGAGGCCGTGGACCTGCTCGCGGTAGCTCGCGACGAGTTCGGTCCAGGTGATGTGTCCGAGCGAGGGCAGCTTCGTCCCCGGCCCGATGCAGCCGAACGAGTAGCGCGGCCATTCGGGCGTCGAAAACTCGTCGCGCACCTGGTTGATGACCTGTGCGGCGACGCGATTCAGTTCGCGCGTGCGCCCTTCGAGCCCGAAATCGGCGAGGACGACGTCGTTCGCGCCGAAGCAGCAGGCATCGACCGCGTCGAGCCCGGCTTCGTAGAACATGCGGAAGACGCGGTGGAGGATGTCCGGCCGCGAGACGTTGAGCCACTCGGGGCAGCTATCGTGCGTCTCTTCCTGCGGGGTGCCGGGAAAGGCGGTGAAGACGTCCGGCGTGAGGTTGAACCCGAGCAACGTCGAGCCGATCGGTCCCGCAGTATAGATGGTGCGTTCGCGGAGGCGGTTCAGGAATGGGTGATCGATTGGTGCGTACGACATGAAACTCCCCGGTGCCCTGGAGCGATGGTAGAACGTTGTTTGCTGGCAGAGAACTGGGAGGCGACGGCCAATGCCCTACGCGGCCGCCGCCCGGCGCATGCACATGCCCGGCATGGCGAGGCTGGCGGCGTCGAAGCGGTGTCGCATGGTTCGAGTATAGCAGGGAGATGCGTGGCGCTGGGAGTAAGAGGTCGGGGGTAGTGGGACGGCGATGCTTGCATTTTCCCTTGACCATGAACACCCGGACCGCGCCATGAAGGAAGCGGGGCGCGTGACCTGGCCCGCGTGCCCATCCGAAGGCTGGCTGCGTCGCGCGGGCGACTGGGAGCCTCTCCCTATGTAGTCTCTTCGCGCTCGACCTGGGCAACGAGTTCCTCGCTGATGCGGAAGCCTCGGGCAACCAACGTGGAGAGCAGCGGCGAGACCGCCGCTATAAGCCCTGTATCCCGCGCACGTCTCAGGATCCCGAGTGTTCCAGTCATTGGCAGACCTTCGCGGAGAGCCAGGGAACGCGCTCGACGGTCGTCGAGCAGGACCATGTTAGCGCCGACCTCCTTTGTAAGAACCAGCGCCTCCGCCTCACCGGCA
>JBBSKE010000522.1:0-2432 GCA_038256595.1 Tepidiformales bacterium
AAGCCGTCGCCGTAGCCCTGCGCGATACCGGCGTTGCTCGCGTCGATCAGGTAGCCGCCAGTGACGTGGACATCCTGCCCGAGTTCGACGTGGACGACGGCCGTGCCGGTGTCCTGGCAGAGCGGCAGCATCCGGGTTCGCGAAATCTCGGCATTTTCGAGGATTTCGTCGATGATCTGGATGGCGAGCGGCGAGCGTTCGGTCTGCTTTGCGCTAAGGATGGCGCCTACGACGTCGGCCGGGAGGAAGTGAGTGGCTTCGATGGCAAGTCTTGCGACCGCATCGGTAATCGAGGAAGCATCGATTTCGCGGATGGTCATTGGCGGACCCTTTCCACAGCCGCACGTGGGGTGCGGGAATATTGCCAAAGGGTATCCTGCGCGGTGGTGAGCCGCACGCGCGTTCGCAGCCTAATCCGGCTCGCGCGGCGAGATTCCTGCGAGGGATCGATTGATTTCACGCGCGAATCTTTCGCGTGGTGTTAATATGAATGGTCCGGGCAGAGTTACCGGGCTGCGGAGGGCCTGAATGGCTGCGAATCAACCGGCGGGTCACGCTCCCGCACAAAAGGGCGGCTTCCGAGCAGCAACTGCCGTTTTTGGCTACCGAAACTTCCGCTATCTCTGGGTTTCCTCCCTCTTCTCCTTCACCGGCATGCAGATGCAGCAGATCGCCCGGGCGCTCCTCGCGTGGGAGCTAACGAAGTCCTTTGGCGCTGTCGGCCTCATCTCGCTCTCGTTCGGCCTGCCGATGCTCCTCTTCTCGCTGGTTGGCGGTTCGCTCGCCGACCGCTTCGAAAAGCGAAACCTCACGATCATGTCCCAGGCGGCAACGGCCGTCCTCGCGATCATCAACGCGGTGATGGTCGCAACCGGCACGATCACTATCGAATGGCTGTTCGTGCTCGGCCTCGGCGGCGGTACGGCGATGGCCCTCGGCATGCCGGCGCGTTCGCCCCTCATGGCCCAGGCCGTCGGCCCCCAGAACATCATGAGCGCGATGGCGATGTCCAATGCGGCGATGAACGCGACGCGCCTTTTCGGCCCGGCCGTCGCCGGCGCGATGGTCGGCATCTGGAACCTGGAGTCGGTGTACTACGCCCAGGCCGGCCTCTACGTCATCTCCTGCGCGCTGCTCTTCTTCGTGCCAACCGGTCTCGGGATGGCCGCCGGGGCGATGCGCAAGCCTCCCGGGAACATGTTCAAGGAGATCGGCGCGGGCCTCAGCTACGTCTACAAGGACCCGCGGCTGCGTATGTTGAACATGATGATGTTCGCGGTCAGCTTCTTCGCGATGCCCTATATCATGCTGCTCGCCGGCTTCGTTCACGAAGACCTGGCGAAGGGCGACACCGAATTCGGCATCCTCCAGTCCGTCTCGGGCGTTGGCGCGCTGGTCGGCTCGCTCGGCGTCGCCGGGATGGCGATGTACGACCGCAAGGGCATGCTCCAGTGGGTCTCCGGCGTCGTCGGCGGCCTCGGGCTGATTGGCCTTGCCTTTGGCTCGCATTTCTTCGGCTACGGCGGCGCCATTGCTGCGACCGTCGTCCTCGGCCTCGCCCTCACCGCCTACCAGACGCTCAATTCGACGATGATCATGGATGCTGCGAAGCCCGAGTATTACGGCCGAGTCATGAGCATCAACATGCTCACCTTCAGCGCGATGCCGCTCATGGCCTACCCACTCGGCCAACTCGCCGACGTCATCGGCGCGCGCCAGACGTTCACGGCACAGGGGCTGGTAGTCGTCGGCTTCATGGCCCTCGCGGGCATCGTCAATCCGGGTCACACGTTTGGTCGAAGCGCCGTCAAATCGCGCGGTCCCTTCCCGCCCGGCGCCCCCGGCACGGCATCCGCTCCCGGCGCGCCCGCAGCGGCCCACGGCGGCAGCCCCGGCGGCTCTGTGCCCTCCGGCAACGCTCCCAGCGCCGCCGCCTCCACGGACTAAGCAACTCGAACCGCGACGAGTTTCGAAGCCCCGACAGCCATGGAGGGACGTCGCGACCTGCCACCAAATCCCTGCCCGCAGGCCTACCAGCCGCGACCAGCCACGTGGTGCCCCGACCTCCCCGCCAGCCACCCAGTGGAGGAACCGCGCGTGGCAACAAGCGGGTGGGCGACTTGCCACCAAATCCCCCGCCCGCAGGCCCACTCCACGGCCTGGGACCATGCGCCATCTAGCAATAAGCCGCGCGAATTGGTCGCCGAATCACCCGCCCGCTTGGTACCCCGCGCGGCTCGGACTTTCTTGTTCGGTCGCAGCGTTCAGAGCCGTCCGCCCGCCCCACCAGCCGCGACCAGGCTCCGATCTCCCCGCCAGCCACCCAGTGGAGGAACAGCGCGTGGCAACAAGCGGGTGGGCGACTTGTCACCAAATCCTCCGCCGGGAGGCCCACTCCACGGCCTGGGACCATGCGCCATCTAGCAATCAGC
>JBBSKE010000523.1:0-2415 GCA_038256595.1 Tepidiformales bacterium
ACTTGCGCAGGCCGCCCATCTTGCGCATGTCGAAGGTGTTCGTGGAGTGGTTCACCGAGCCGCTGCCGAGGAAGAGGAGCGCCTTGAAGAAGGCGTGCGTGAAGAGGTGGAAGATGGCGGCGACGTACCCGAACGTGCCGAGCGCGAGCATCATGTAGCCGAGCTGGCTGATGGTGGAGTACGCCATCACGCGCTTAAAGTCGGTCTGGACGAGGGCGATGGTGGCGGCGATGAGGGCCGTGATGGCACCGATCCAGCCGACAATCTCGCGCGCGTCCGGACTCGCTTCGAACACCGGGAAAAAGCGCGCCACGAGGTAGACTCCCGCCGCGACCATGGTGGCCGCGTGGATGAGGGCGGAAACCGGCGTTGGGCCTTCCATCGCGTCCGGGAGCCAGACGTGGAGCGGGAACTGGGCGCTTTTGCCGACCGCGCCGGCGAAGATGCCGAGCGCGAACAGCGTGACAATCCAGCCCTCGGGCGTCCCCAGGTCGCTGTGGCCAAGCGCCCAATCCTGGATGGCGGCGACATCGAAGGTCCCGATTTCGCGCCAGACAAGAAGCAGCGCGGCGAGCAGGCCGAGGTCGCCGATGCGGGTGACGATGAACGCCTTTTTCGCTGCTGCGGCGGCGCTCGGCTTATGGAACCAGAAGCCGATGAGAAGGTAGCTGCAGAGGCCGACCAGCTCCCAGAAGATGAAAATCTGGAAGAGGTTGTCCGCGAGGACGAGGCCGAGCATCGACGTGGTGAAGAGGCACATGTGCGCGAAGTAGCGCGCGTAGCCCGGGTCACCGGCCATGTAGCCGGTGGAGTAAATCTGTACGAGGAGCGCGACGGTGGTCACGACGCAGAGCATGACGGCGGTAAGGCCGTCGATTCGCACGCCGAGGTTCACGGTCAGCGGGCCGGCCTTGAACCATTCGTGCGTGTGGGTCGCGATGCCGCCATTAGCATCGATGACGTTAAAGAGCGTGACATAGGCGAGGGCGCAGGCAGCGCCGATTGCGAGAATCGCGATGAACCCGGGGACCTTCGCCATCGCTTCGGATTTCCAGGCGGTGCGGAGGCCAAGCACGATGACCACCCAGCCCGCCAGCGGAGCGGCGATGATGGCCCAGAGCAGAGTCTCGGAAATGGTTGGCGTGCCCGCAGCGACGGCGGTTTCGAGGAAAGGCATCAGATCTTCCTCAGGATTTCGCGGGCAACGTGAGCCTTGCCCGTGGGCACGTAGAGCGTGCGAGCGTCAGACATGGTGGCCTTTTCGCCCATCCCGATTGGCGGAATGACGCGCATGGAGAGGCCCTCGGCGGCGAAAAGTTCGCGCCAGGTCTCAGCGGCGTAGCCATTGCCGACGGTCATGAATTCAACCCACATGGCTCACGACCTCAGAAGGTTCAATTTGTCGACGTCCACGGTCCCGCGCTGGCGGTAGACCGAGACGGCAAGGGCGAGGGCGACTGCCGCTTCCGCAGCCGCAACCGTAATGATGAAGACGACGAAGACCTGGCCGCTGATGGGCCGGGCGATGTCATTGAATCGCGAGAAGCTGAGCAGCGTCAGCGTGGTGGCGTTGAGCATGAGTTCGACGCCCATGAGAACGCCGATCGCGTTGCGCTTGCTCAGCGCGACCGTGAGACCAATGGCGAAAAGCAGCGCTCCGACGGTGAGGAAGTGTTCGAGTGTGAGTGTCATCCGTTCGCCTCCTCCGCATCTTCTTCGGCGCTGCGCGAAAGCATGACTGAGCCGATGAGCGCGGCCGTAAGGAGCACCGAGGCGAGCTGGAACGGCAGCACCCAGGTGCTCAGGAGCGCGTCGCCGAGGTCCCGAACGGTGAGTTCCTGGACCGAATCACTCTCCGGCCAGTTCGCGTTGTAGATGACGAAGAGGAAAACGGTCACCAGCGACACCCCGAGGAGCACCGCCGGGAGCAGCATCTTGGTTTCGCCGTTGTCGCGGCCCGCTCGTGGCGTAAGGAGCACGGCGAAGAGCACCAGCACCGAGATGGCGCCGACGTAGATGACGACCTGCGCGGTCGCGAGGAATTCTGCGGAGAGCAGCACGAAGAAGCCCGCGATTCCCACGAACGAGAGGATCAGGAAGAGCACCGCGTGGAAAAGGTTGCGCGAGAGCATCACGCCGCTGGCCGCCGTGAGGGTCATCCCGGCGAGGACGTAGAAGGCGATGTTTACGGCGAGGCCGTCGAGCTCTGCCATCAGGGGAGCCTCCCACTCTTCGCATCAAGCGGGACGTACCCGGTCGCCTTGTTCACGAGTCGCGCCTTCTTCGGCGAATCTTCAGGCTTGTAGCCGAGCAACTTCGCCCAGCCAACAAAGATGCCGATGCTGGCAGCGATGTTCACGACAACGAAGAGGTAGAGCATCCACTGCTTGTAATCACTCTCGGCCCAGATGCTGC
>JBBSKE010000524.1:0-2406 GCA_038256595.1 Tepidiformales bacterium
ACGCATCAGGAAGCGCCAGGTAGAGCCGAGTTCGGCGTACACGTTGGCCCCCGGCTTGATGTCGTTCGCCACGAGGCTCGTCACGAGCGCGTCGATCCCGTCGGTTCTTTGTGGGTCGTACGGTCCTTCGGCCTGGCCCGCAACAAAGCCCGAGTGGTAGATGAGGAAGTTCACGTCGGGATAATGCCTGGCCACTCGCCCGATATCCACGCAGGTCGAGTGCTCATAGGACTTCTGCCCGAAGGGGAGGCCTTTGTGGATCGCGATGTTCATGATGCCCAGCCTGCGGGCTTTCTCGATCAGGCGGATGCCGGGTTCGTCGTCCATGAAGAAGCCGCGACCATCGGGTCCCCACTGCGTATAGGTCTTCCACGCCGAAATCCGATGGCGCGATGCCAGCTCGTCCATACCCTCGAGGTCGCCCGGCTGGTTGGGATTCACCCGCCCATGGATCAGCAGCCGATGCGTGCCGTCCAGCTTCTCGACGATTCGTGCGGTGGCCTGAGCCTCCTCGATGGTGAGCGGCTCGCCCTGACGGGTTGACGGAACGAAGGAGAGCACCATCAGATCGGTGTCGGAGTCCATGAACACGTCCTTCATGAACTGGTCCGGCCCGATGCAGTTCAGGTAGTCGAGTTCGCCGGCGCCGCGATGCGGCTCGCAACTGCTGCGACTGGTGGCGAACTGCAACGGCCTCGCTGACGAGGGCAGCGTCTTCAACCACGCGCCGGTGGGATTCACGAAGTGACCCTGCACGTCGAAGATGAACTCATTGCCGTCCACTGCCGAGCGAGCAGCGAACTGGTCGAGCGGTGCCTCACGAGGCATCTCGTAGAAGCCGCCCGTGCGTCCCGCGGCCGCGTAGGCCG
Source organism: Tepidiformales bacterium (assembly GCA_038256595.1). Classification (GTDB taxonomy): domain Bacteria; phylum Chloroflexota; class Dehalococcoidia; order Tepidiformales; family Tepidiformaceae; genus JBBSKE01. The sequence continues at coordinate 870 of JBBSKE010000524.1, forward strand.
CGTTGAAACTCGCGAGCGTGCTGGTGACCCCGCATGCCGAGACGAGGAAGCTTCTACGGTCCATGCCCAGCCGCCTGGATCTTCCCGTCGCTTCCTCCAACGCGAGAAGATTGGCATGCCGATGCACGGCTTCGAGCGGGACCGGGGCGAACTCACCGTTGGTCGTGGCATCGAGCTTGACCGGGAGCCTCAGGCCCTCGGGGTCGTTCCGATATTTCATGTATCCCCCTGTTGTCCCGGAAGAAGGAACTGGACGGCTAACGGCCTTAGATGGAAGGATAAGGATCCGGAGGCGGCAGGACAAGTGCACCGGTGGGCAGCGTAACCAGCTGCTTCCACTTGGCAACAAGCGCCGGATCGGGATGCATCGGGAGAGCGGGAACGACAAGTTCCGGAGGCCCAGATAGATTCACAACATCGTGTTGTCAATTCAATTCAAATCGTTGTTTCCCTTGTTGAACGCCGCGCGCGAGAATCGCCGGATTTCCTGGACATGCTGAACACCCTGCCCAATCCGATGGCTGGGAACCGATCCGGAGGAGACATCTGATGAAATGCCACCTACTGCCATTGACGCTCGCGCTGGGCTTGGGCGCCTTTGCGGGACAAGCAGTCGCTGAGGAATATCCGACACGCCCTATCGCAATCGTGGTTCCGTTCGCGACCGGTGGCCCCACCGACACGTCGGCGCGGATCGTCGCGGAGGCGCTTACCAAGAGGAGCGGCACCTCGTTCATCGTCCAGAACGTGCCAGGTGCTGGCGCGGTAGTGGGCGCGACCAAAGTCGCGCAATCGAAACCCGACGGATACACATTGCTGTGGGGCTCAGGCAGTTCGCTGGCGATGACGCCGCACCTGAACCCGAACGTGAAGTACGATCCGGTCACGTCGTTCACGCCGATCGGCCAGGTGGTGTCGCAGCCATTCGTGCTGGTGGTCAATCCGTCACTGGGCACTAAAACCGTCGCCGAATTGGTGCAGAAGGCCCAGGCCGCCCCCGGCAAGCTCAACTTTGCGAGCGCCGGTCTGGGCTCGTCCACCCACCTGGTGGCGGAACTCTTCGCTGCGGCGTCAAATTCAAAGGCCACCCATGTCCCCTACAAGGGAGGCGCGCCGGCCATCCAGGCGGTCGTCGGCGGAGAGGTCGACTATTTCTTCGACACGCCGACCACCGTGGTGCCGCTGGCGAAAGCCGGCCGTGTCGACGCGCTCGCGGTGACGAGCACGAAGCGCTGGCCGGCGCTGCAGGACATCCCTACCCTGCAGGAGGCCGGCTTCGCGGAATTCGACGTGACCACCTGGTTCGGCATGGTGGCGCCGCACGGCCTCGAGCCGGACCGTGTCGCCTACCTCAGCAAGCAGCTGATGGCGGTGCTCGAGGATCCCGAAGTCATCAAATCGTTGGAAGCCGCCAACTTCCTGGTCGAACCCACGAAACCCGACGCCTTCGCGAAGAAGATCGGCATCGAATCCGAGCGCTGGGGCAAGATCATCCGCGATGCCAATATCAAGCTGTGACACCGGACCGTAGCGGCAA
>JBBSKE010000525.1:0-2396 GCA_038256595.1 Tepidiformales bacterium
CGAACGTCTTCGAAGAACACTTCGTTGAAGTGGTGGCGGTTGTGCATGTTGATGAGCGGGCGAATCGTGAGGCCCTTGGCGTTGGTGATGTCGTCAATCAGCAGGAAGCTGATGCCGCGATGCTTCGGGGCTTCCGGGTCCGTGCGGACGAGGCAGAACATCTGGTTGGCGCGGTGGCCGCCGGAGGTCCAGATCTTCTGGCCGTTGATGACGTACTCGTCGCCGTCGCGGATGGCGCGGGTCTGGAGGGAGGCGAGGTCGGAACCGGAGCCCGGTTCGGAGTAGCCCTGGCACCAGATGTGCTCGCCGCTGGTGATCTTCGGAAGGTAGTGAGCCTTCTGCTCTTCGGTGCCGTGGACGATGATGGTGGGGCCAATCATGCCGACGCCGAAACCGCGGGTGCCGGTGTCGGGCGCGCCGTGGTAGCCGAACTCTTCGTTGAATACCATCTGCTCGGAGATCTTCGCCGCGAGGCCGCCGTACTGCTTCGGCCAGGCCGGGGCGATCCAGCCGCGCTTGGCCAGTTCCTTGTTGAACTGGACTGCGCGCTCAAAGTCTTCGTCGTTGTCGCGCGCATTGCGGCCGGAGCCGGCAGGCGCATGGGTCTGGAGGAAACTTCGAACTTCGGTTCGAAGGGCCTCGTCAGTCGCGTTAAATTTGAAGTCCAAGGTAAACTCCCTGCTTCACGCCCGAATCTGCTTTGGGCGCGTTGGTGCTGGTATTCTGCGCTACCGCGAGCCGCCAGTAAATGCAGATTCACGGTCCGTTGCGTAACGCTAACTATTTACGGAACCTCAGAAATCCATTCGCAGCACCATGCCACACACAGGCAGCCGGGTGGAGCGGAGAGACGGCTCCGAAACGCTATCGTAGCGGTTTACGAGCCATCCTGCGAGCGCGGACAGCGTATTTCGAGTGGTCCGGGCAATTCAGGGCGCCGCCACGGCCCCAGGCAGCGCAAACTCCTCGGCGAGCAGCTCGTAGCTGCGCTTCCGGGCGGCGAAATCGTAGGTAATCGTGACGATCACCATCTCGCTGACGTCGTACTCAGTCGCGACCTCTTCGAGGCGGGCACGGACATGGCCAGGGCTGCCGTAGATCGAGCGGCGGCGCATATGGGCGATGTAATCGAGTTCGGGCTCGGTGTAGTCGTAGCGCTGTGCCTCTTCGGGCGAGAGGATGCCAACCCCGCCGCGACCCTGCGAGACGCGCCAGTTCCAGCGGCTCCAGGAGAGGTGCTCGGCCTCCTCGTCGGTCGCGGCGCACGTCGCGGAGACGCCGATCGCCGCTTTCGGTTCGGAAAGCGATGGCGACGGTTGGAAACTCTCACGATACTGGCGGATGATCTTCTCAGTGCTATCCGGGCTGATGAAGTGGGCGAAGCAGAACGCCCAGCCCATCTCGGCAGCGTACTGGGCGCTCACCGCAGACGAGCCGAGCAGCCAGAACTCCGGCGAGGTCGGCCCGTCGGGCATGGCGCGGATGCCGTGGAATGGGTGGCCGTTCGGCAGTGTGTTCGTGACGTAGCCATACAGGTCCATCAGCTGATCGGGGTAGTGTTCGATGCCGAGCGCGCCGGGCCCGTGGGCGAGGGCGCGCATGGTGCGGGTGTCGCTGCCCGGCGCGCGTCCGAGGCCGAGGTCGATTCGCCCGGGGAAGAGGCATTCGAGCATGCGGAACTGCTCGGCGACCTTCAACGGGCTGTAGTGCGAGAGCATCACGCCGCCGGAGCCGACACGGATGTTCGTCGTCGCCGCGGCGACCTGGCCGATGAGGATTTCGGGCGAGGCCGAGGCCAACCCCTGCGAGCTATGGTGCTCGGCGATCCAGTAGCGGTTGTAGCCGAGCGAATCGCACAGCCGCGCGAGTTCGATGGTCTCGCGAACGGCCTGGGCGGCGGTACCTCCGCGGCGAATCGGCGACTGGTCGAGGACAGAAAGCGTGAGGTCCATACGCTACGTAGTCTGGCGGGAGGAACCGCTCGGCGCTAGGCTCCGCGTGCGTCCTGTTCGTCGTGTTCGGGCAAATCGGACGTCGAGGGCGTCGTTTCGGGAATCAGGTCGGCCACCTGTTACGGAGAACCCCGGCAGGAGATCTTCTCCTTCGAGCATCTCCGTCGCCGACAGCAGTCTCGCACTCCCTCGGTGGTAAACCGCGACCTCCCGGACGGCTGGGTTCGCGACCCAGACGAGTTGGGCGCCAGCATCGAGCCATTCCTGGACCTTCAGGCTCACCACCTGCCGCCGGTCGGTGGGCGAAACTACCTCGACGACGAGGTCGGGTGCGCCTATGAAGCGTGAGAAATCCGCGGCGGGTGCGCGTCCATTCAAGATGACGGAGACATCGGCGCGGCGCGTGCTTTTGGGAAGTTCGTACAGCATTTCACTTTCGCACAC
>JBBSKE010000526.1:0-2389 GCA_038256595.1 Tepidiformales bacterium
CTTGTCGGCGCCTCGGCGGTCGTCATCCACGATATCCCGGCGTCCTCCGATGATTGGCTCCACGCCTTCCTTGAACGCCAGCAGGCGCTCGACCCGGCGCTCATCGTCACCTCGATTTCCGATCTCGGTGACCATAGCCCATTCGCCAATCGCCCCGCGACAGACCTCACGGTGGCCGCGCTCTCGGGAATCTGCATGATTAACGGCCGCAAGGATTCGACCCCCCTGCGCGAGCCCGGCAACCAGACGGCCCTCGTCGCTGCCCTCGCTGCCTTCATCGGCACCCTCGCGGCCCGCGCGAACCTGGCGCACGGCGGCGATGGCCAGGCCGTCCACGTCTCCGCTCTCGAGGCGATGGTCAACGTGATCGGCCCGACGATTCTCCAGTGTTCCTACCAGGCGGACTCGCCAAAGCGCCGCGAATCTGCCGATGGCTTCCTCTTCGATTGCGCCGACGGCCAGGTGAGCATCATCGTCTCCGCGCAACGCTCCTGGCAGACGATCCTCGACATCTGGGAGATCGACCTGGACCCGGCAGACGCGCGCTTCAACACCGACGGGGCCCGCCGGAAGCACATTGACGATGTCCGCGAGGTCCTCCGCCCGGCCCTTTCGTCGAAGCTCCGCCGCGAGGTGTTCGAAGAGCTCTGTGGCGTCCGGGTGCCCTGCGGGATGCTCCTTTCGCCTGCCGACCTGCCCTTCGACCCACATCTCGGCGAACGCGGCAGCATGATCGCCGCGCGCGAGCGAGACGACGACCCGGTGACCTGGCTCCCCGGTCCGTCATTCCGCGTTGCCGGGGAGATTCCTGCGCAGTCCGGCCGCCTCCACGCCCACGGCGAGGACACTGCGGTCGCTCTCGCCCTCGTGCCGCTCGCGGGTGCCCGCGCATGACGACGCCACTCAGCCACATCCGCATCGTCGACCTGACGCAGGCCTGGGCCGGCTCCTACGCCGCCCAGCTGCTCGCGGACCTCGGCGCCGAAGTCGTTAAGGTCGAGTCGCGCTCGCGTCCCGACCCCTGGCGCGGCGGATTCGAAGGCGGCCGCGGCCTCGCCGCCTATCCCGATGACGGCGGCCCCGGCGATCGGCCCTACAACCGCGCCTACCTCGCGAATAGCGTGAACCGCAACAAGCTGGGCATCACGCTCGACCTCGGCACGCCCGAAGGCAAGAAACTCTTCCTCCAACTGGTCGAAACCGCCGACATGGTCACTGAGAACTTCACGCCGCGCGTGCTGGGCAACCTGGGCATCGGTTTCGAAACCCTCCAGCGCGTCAACCCGCGAGTTATCCTGCTCTCGATGCCCGCGTTCGGCCTCAGTGGCCCCTACAGCGAGTATCCCGGCATCGGCGGCACCATCGAGCCGATGTCTGGCAACGCCTTTCTCCTCGGCGAACCCGGCGGCACAGCCGAGGTCTCCGGTGTCATGTACCCGGACGCGGTGGCCGGCCTGAATGGTGCATCCGCGGCCCTCGCAGCCCTCGCACATCGCGATTCGACCGGTGAAGGCACGCACGTCGAGGTCTCGCAGCAAGAATCGATGATCGCGATGCTTGGCGAGGTCTTCGCGGCCGGCGCGATGGACCAGCTCACCCGCCGCGGCAATCGCGACCTTGAGTTCGTGCCCAACGGCATCTATCGTTGCGCCGGCGACGAACAATGGCTCGCCCTGTCGGTTCGAAACACGGACGACTGGCGCGCCCTCGCCCGCTGCACAGGGATCGCGCGATTCGCCGGCGAGTCCCTCGAATCGCGCGACCATCGGCGTGCCGCCGAGGACGAGATCGACCACCTCATCGGCGAATGGACGTCTGGCCGGTCCGCGAGCGAGGCGGAGCAACTGCTGCTTGAACACGGCATCCCGGCGGCGCGCGTTCGAACGCCGAGGGAGGTGCTCAACTGCCCACAACTCGCGGCGAGCGGCTACCTGGTGACGGTGCCACAGCCGGAAGGCATCGCCCCGGCGCCGATGGCGGGCATCATCGCTCGCCTCTCCGAGACGCCGGGCGACGTGCGCCTCCCCCCAACCCGCCACGGCGAGCACAGCCGCGCCGTCCTCGAACGAATCCTCCACCTCGATTCAGAAACCCTCGACCGGCTGGAGACCGCCGGCATCATCGGCTCAGGCCCACCACCTTAGCCCCGCGTTCGAACCAACTAACGACCACCCACAAAGGCAGGCTCCACATGGAATTCCGCGACATCATCTTCGAACCGGGCGCCGTCGCCCGCATCAAGCTCAATCGCCCGCGCTACCACAACGCCCAGCCGCCGCGCATGGTCGAAGAGATGGACCAGGCGTTCAAGCTCGCAGTCGACAACCCGGACACGCGCGTCGTCATCCTCTCCGGCAACGGCGACCACTTCTCCGCCGGCCACGACCTC
>JBBSKE010000527.1:0-2378 GCA_038256595.1 Tepidiformales bacterium
GAACCCGGGGCGCTGTAGCATCAGTATAGCCTAATTACTTTAGGTATGTCACTAACCAGAGTATAGAAGGTTTGAAGGCAAGCGATGGTTCGAACCATGGGGTCGGGGCGCTGCGCCGCCGAAAACTTGCCCAACGGGCGCGCAGTGTGTAGATAGTTGAGGCATCTACATCTAGTGACGCGAAAGGCAGGTTCCCTTGGCGGATTACAAGAAACCAATCCCGCGACCAACCCCGGAGACCCAAGATTTCTGGGATGGCTGCAAGGCAGGCGAGCTTCGCCTTCAGAAGTGCAACAGCTGCGCGAAGACTTACTTCCCGCCGCGCCCGTTCTGCCCCGGCTGCAGCTCCCGCGATGTGGCGAGCTTCAAGGCCAGCGGCAAGGGCACGCTGCACTCCTATGTCATCAACCATCGGCCCGCACCGGGGTTCGAAGCGGAGGCGCCCTACGCCATCGCTGTCGTCCTCACGGATGAGGGCACGAAGCACATGACGAACATCGTGGGCATCGAAAACACGCCGGAAAACCTCAAGATCAACATGCCTGTCGAAGTCGTGTTCGAAGAGATTTCCGAGACGATCACGCTTCCCAAGTGGAAGCCGGCGGGGAGCTAACCGATGAAATCCAAGAGTGTTGCGATCGTCGGTGCTGCCGAGACGACTGAACTCGGCGTCATCCCTGGTCTTTCCCAGCTCGGCCTGCACGCCGATGCCGCCCTCAATGCGATGGCCGATTGCGGTATCACCGCCAAGGATATCGACGGCATCGCCACCGCTGGCAACGGCCCGGCGGACCTCGCCCACTACCTCGGCATCACCCCCACCTGGGTCGATGGCACGGGTGTTGGCGGCTGCTCCTTCATGCTCCACGTCCGCCATGCGGCCGCAGCGATCAACGAAGGTCTCGCCACCACGGTCCTCGTGACCCACGGCGAGTCCGGCAAGTCCCGCGTGGGCACTGGCGGTTTCGCTGGCTCCCCCGCGAGCCTCCCGGGCCAGTTCGAGGCGCCCTATGGCGTCGCGGGCCCGCCTTCGATGTTCACCATCCCGGTGCTGCACTACATGCAGAAGCATGGCCTCACCGAAGAGCAGCTCGCGATGGTCGCGGTTGTTCAGCGCGAGTGGGCAGCGTTCCACCCGCGGGCAACCTTCCGCAACCCGATCACGGTCGAAGATGTCCTCTCCAGCCGCATGATCGCCTACCCGTTCCACCTCCTGCAGTGCTGCCTCGTTACCGACGGCGGCGGCGCGCTCATCCTCACGAGCGCTGAGCGGGCGAAGGACTTCCCGACCAAGCCGGTCTACCTCCTCGGCACCGGCGAAAGCGTCGAGACGCCGATGATCTCCCAGATGGAAGACTTCTCCAGCTCGCGCGCATTCCGCGTGGCTGGCAAGTCGGCCTTCGCGGAGGCCAACATCACCCACAAAGACGTGGATCACCTCATGATCTACGACGCCTTCGCTCACCTCCCGATCTACGGCCTCGAAGACCTCGGGTTCGTGAAGCCGGGCGAAGGTGGCGCCTACATCGCCGCCGGCAACACTCGCCCTGGTGGCGAGCTGCCGATGAACACGAACGGTGGCGGCCTTAGCTACATGCACTCGGGCATGTACGGCATGTATGCCCTCCAGGAGAGCGTGCGCCAGATGCGCGGGACCTCGCCGGCACAGGTGCCGAACGCGAAGATCTCGGTCTGCCACGGCGTCGGCGGCATGTTCATGGCCTCCGGCACGATCATCTTGACCAACGAAGCCTCGGCTTCGCCGGTTCGAACCAACACAGAAGCGGCGGGACACCCTGTGGGGTGACCCGCCTCTTTCGTTGTCCAAAAGGTCGAAGGCGCCTATTCGGAGGTGTCTTCGCCGATCTCCTTGAGCGCTTCGAGGGCCGCGACCGGGTGGGCGGCGAAATCACGCGCTTCGCTGAAGACGCTGCGCACGATGCCATCCTTGTCGATGACAACGGTGGTGCGCCCGTGGATGCCGGCGGCTTCGTTGTGGACTTCGAAGGCCTTGCCGGTCTCGTTCTTCGGGAAGTCGCTGAGGAGCGGGAACTCCGCGCCGAGCTTCTCCTGGAACTCGCCGGCCGCCGCCCAGGAATCGACACTCACGCCGAGAACCTGCGCGTTCGCCTTTTCGAAGCGGTAGGAGGTGTCGCGGAAGGCCTGCATCTCGCTCGTGCAGCCGCCGGTGAAGGCGAGCGGGTAGAACGCGAGGACGATGTGCTTGCCCGGGAACGACTCCTGGGTGATGCGCTCGCGGCCCTTGTTGAGCAGCGTGAACGCGGGGGCCGGCTTGCCGACTTCGATTGCCATGGTCAGAACCTCAATGTGGTGATGGCGAGAGTCTACGCGAGAAGCGTGACGTTGGACGTGGTCGA
>JBBSKE010000528.1:0-2358 GCA_038256595.1 Tepidiformales bacterium
CCTTCGACCGCGGCTACATCAGCCCCTACTTCGTGACCAACCCGGAGCGCATGGAAGCTGTCGTCGAGGATCCGTACATCCTCATCACCGACAAGAAGCTCAGCTCCGTCCAGGAGATCCTCCCGGTCCTCGAGAAGATCCTCCAGGTTTCGAAGAACATCGTGATCATTTGCGGTGACCTCGAAGGCGAAGCGCTTGCCACCCTCGCGGTGAACAAGCTTCGCGGTACGATTAACATCCTCGCCGTCAAGGCCCCGGGCTTCGGCGACCGCCAGAAGGACAACCTCGGCGACCTCGCCGTGTTGACCGGCGGCACCGTGATTTCGGAAGAGATCGGCCGCACCTTCGAAAGCATCGAAATCACCGACCTTGGTCGCGCTCGCCGCATCGTTTCGACGAAGGAAGAGTCCACGATCATCGAAGGCAAGGGCCAGAAGAAGGAACTCGACGCTCGCATCGGCCAGATTCGTGCAATCTCCGAAGAAGCGAAGAGCGATTGGGACAAGGAAAAGGCCCAGGAGCGCCTTGGCAAGCTCGCCGGTTCTGTCGCCGTCATCAAGGTTGGCGCCGCGACCGAAGTGGAGCTCAAGGAGAAGAAGCACCGCGTGGAGGACGCCCTCAGCGCCACCCGTGCGGCAGTTGAAGAAGGCATCGTCCCTGGCGGCGGTATCGCCCTCATCAACGCGCTCCCGGCTCTCGAAGGCCTGAAGCTCGAAGGCGACGAGGCCACTGGCGCTCGCATCCTTCGCCGCGCGCTCGAAGAGCCCCTTCGCCGCATCGCGATCAACGCCGGCCTCGATGGCTCGGTCATCGTCGAAGAGGCGAAGAACCGCAAGCTCAAGAAGGGCAACGACAAGATCGGCTTCGACGCTCAGAAGGGCGAGTGGGGCGACCTCGTTGCCAAGGGCATCATCGACCCGGCCAAGGTGACCCGCTCGGCCGTCGAGAACGCGGTTTCCATCGCGGCAATGGTCCTCACGACCAACTGCCTCGTGACCGACCGTCCGGAGAATGGCCAGGGCGGCATGCCGTCCTCGCCTCCGATGTACTAGGCTTCACCGCCGAGTATCTGAACCAACCGAACGGGGCTCCCAGCAGTGGGGGCCCCGTTCTGGTTTGAGTGACAAGGACTAAGGACGGAGGACTGAGTTTCTCGTCCCCCGACGCTGGCACGGGCGTGGCGCTCACGCTTCTCAGTCCTCATACCTCCGTCCTCGTCACTCGAATCGCCAGATTCGTGCCTGCACATTCGCGATACATGCAAAAATTTCTGCCCGCCGAGCGTGCCGAACGGGTATCCTTGCAGGATGGCTGTCGATCACTCCCGCCGCCGCACCAAAGCCGACGTGGTTTACGAGGCGCTCCAGGGCGCGATTCTCTCGGGCCGAATCGTCGAGGGCGAGCATCTCCGCCAGGAAGACGTCGCCAGCCGCTGGGGTGTCTCCCAGACGCCCGTGCGCGAGGCCTTCCGCCGCCTCGAATCCGAGGGCCTCGTCGAATACAGCGCCAATCGCGGCGTCGTGGTCCGGGGCATGCCCCAGGTGCCGCCTGCTCCCCCGCTCGACGTGCTCGCCCGCCGCTGGTCCGCGCTCGTCTCGGACCCAGAATCCATCCCCGGATCAGACTGGCCGTAGCGTCACAGCCTCGAAACATTCGCAACCAAATTAGAAACGCGAACTACATACGTCATCTGCATGATTGACGAACGGGTCACGCCGCTGCACAGAATATAGCGCGGGGCTTGTGGAGGGATCCATGGTTCGTTCACTCATGGGGGAGGACATTGCGCTCCTCCGGGAGACTATCCGTGCGAACGACGGCGAGAACGTGGCAACGAGCAACTTCGTTCGCAAGGTCGATCAGCTCATCAGCGACTTCTACGACGATATCGGCGAGCTGGCTCACCTTTCCCTGCCAGACATCCTGGACCTCTTCCTGATAAAGACGCTGTACATCAATCGCCGCAGCCGCGACGCCGAGACGCTCGCCTACCTCGGCCGGCTGCTCGAACGCAACGTCTCGGCGGGCGAACTGGCAATCGGCTCCGGCCCGGGCGCAGGGTTCACCGCCTACATGAGCGACCTGATGGAGGAGACGTCGCACCCGTCGGGCGCCTTCCAGAATAAGTTCGAAGCGTTCCGCAAGTACGGCGACAACGCGCTCTTCATCTCCGGCGTCTTCCCCTCGAGCCTCGGGAGGCGGCGGCGTGGCGGGCGGCTCGGGAGCACCGCATTCGTCGATGCGCAGTATTTCAGCACCGTCGGCCGGCGCTATTACGGCATGGCCGCGAACGAAGACCTCGCCGAGTGGGTGCAAATGCGCGCCACTCTGCAGCGTCTCGCACGCTTCTTCGATATC
>JBBSKE010000529.1:0-2349 GCA_038256595.1 Tepidiformales bacterium
TCAGGGTTTCGGCGATGCCGGCATCGATCATGGTGCCGGCCGGGACGATGATTTCGCCCGCGGCATCGCGCACGCCATCGCGCACTTCGCAGCCAATCAACTCGGGAGCATCCGAGTTGAGTTCGCGCATGACGCGGCGATACGGCGTCTCGATGAAGCCGAAGTCGTTCAGGCGCGCATAGGTCGCCATCGCACCGATGAGGCCGATGTTCGGGCCTTCCGGGGTCTCGATGGGGCAGATGCGGCCGTAGTGGCTGTGGTGAACGTCGCGCACGTCGAAGCCGGCACGGTCGCGCGAAAGACCACCAGGCCCGAGGGCCGAGAGGCGGCGCTTGTGGTTCAGTTCCGAAAGCGGGTTCGTCTGGTCCATGAACTGGGAGAGCTGGCTGCCGCCGAAGAACTCCTTCATAGAGGCGACGACCGGGCGGATGTTAATCAGGGCGCTCGGGGTCGCTTCTTCCGGGTCGGTGATCGTCATGCGCTCGCGGACGACGCGCTCCATGCGCAGGAGGCCGACGCGGAACTGCTGCTGAATGAGTTCGCCGACGGCACGCACGCGGCGGTTGCCGAGGTGGTCGATGTCATCGTGATGGCCGCGGCCATTGTTGATGTTCACGACTTCCTTGACGATCGACACGAGGTCGTAGGGCCGGAGCCAGCGCTTGTCGGTCGGGTTTTCGAGTTCGAGGCGCTTGTTCACCTTGTGCCGGCCGACGCGACCGAGGTCGTAGCGGCGGTGGTGGAAGAAGAGCGTGTTGAGCAGGTTGCGCGCGTTCTCCAGTGTCGGCGGGTCGCCGGGGCGGAGGCGGCGGTAGAATTCGAGCAGGGCTTCGTGCTTGTTCTTGCTCGGTTCCTTGGAGATGGTGGTGGCCATGTAGTTGTGGACATCGCTGCTGTCCACGACGGAGAACATCGCCAGCACGCGCTCGTCGGTGCCAAGTTCGTGCTCGAGTTCCTTGAGCGCCTGGTCGCGGGAACGCTCGTCGTCGGCAGAGCCGGACTCGTCGTAGCGCGCCTGGGCGGCGAAGAACTTGTCGAAGCGCGGGTTCTCGCGGTCCTCTTCGACAAGGCCGGGAACGTCGATCGCGCGGATCAGGTTCGAAACCGGGATCTTGCGCTTGCGGTCGACCTTCACGGAGACGACATCGCGGTTCGAGGTCTCGAATTCGAGCCAGGCGCCGCGGTTCGGGATCAGCTTGGCATAGCAAAGCCGCCGGCCCGTCGCCGGGTCGAGTTCGATGGTGTAGTAAACGCCCGGCGAACGCACGAGCTGAGAGACAACGACGCGCTCGGCGCCATTAATAATGAAGGTTCCGCGCTCGGTCATGAGGGGGAAGTCGCCGAAGAAGAGGCGCTGCTCTTTAATTTCGCCCGATTCCTTGATGCGCAGCTCGACATCCACGAAGAGGGGCGCCGCGTACGTCATGTCACGCTCGCGGCAATCTTCCTGGTTGTGCTTCGGCTGGCGGAATTCGTATTCGCCGAACACCAGGTCCATTTTGGAGCCGGTGAAGTCCTGGATGGGAGAGATCTCGTCGAGGAGTTCCCTCAGACCATCGGTTTTGAACCAGTCGAAGCTATCAAGCTGGACTTTGATGAGATTGGGGATATCAAGGACATTCGGAATATGGCCATAGGTCTGGACCGCCTGGGAACCAGCGGACCGACCGCGCACCACGTCATACGAAGTGGTCATCCTGCAGCAACTCCTTCAGGACCGGGTGTGCGAAAGACAACGCGACATTGGGACGATGAGGGTATTTCGTGATTTGGACATGGGGAAAGCAAGCCAACCCTTATAGTAGGGGGCAAGGCGCGGCCCGTCAAGCCGCCGTTTCGGCATCAGTTATGCACTCGTCAATGCTCGTACAATACCAGCGCATCGCCTGAGTTGTCGATACGCATCCGGCGCAGCCACGCACACGAAACCTGTACGAAAGCCGCGAACCAACTCGCAAGTCGTCGGAGGATTCTCCGGCGCCACGTCTCCCGCAATTTGGCCGTTGTTTGCGTCCGGGAAGCACCGCCGCTCTCGACCGAAATATGTCGGGGATAGTTGACATGTCGGATGTTCCCGACACCTACTCAGCCTATGGACACGTCTGCCTCCATTGCGAACCCGGTGCGACGGCGCATCCTCCTTCTTCTTGCAGATGGGCCTCGGAATGCCAGCTCTCTCGCGGAAGAGTTCTCGCTCAGCACGCTCAGCCGTATCTGAGCACCTCCAACTCCTTAGCAAGGCTTCGCTCGTGCAGGAAGAGGTCCGCGGTCGCGAGCATCAGTACACCCTCGCCCCGGAGCCGCTTGCCGAAGTCAGCGAATGGCTCGCGCCCTTCGAACGCTACTGGA
>JBBSKE010000530.1:0-2337 GCA_038256595.1 Tepidiformales bacterium
AGCCGGGGAGGCAGGGCGGTTCGGACGCTGCCGTTTCAAGTTGCGCTCCGCAGGCCATAAACCAGGGGCCGGCGAGCGCAACGCCTCGGTACCACGGCGGCGAGGCTTATTCGCCAGCTGGTGTGGATCTGCGACGCATCACAGGCGCGGCGAGTGCCGAGGTGGCCGCTCGCGCACGCGGCAAGTGACAGCGACAATAGCGGCGAATGACCGACATCCTCGCTGGCGACTATCTCGTAGGGCGCAGTATCGCTGACCTCCAGGCCGGGCTGACAGCGGGCGAGTTCAGCGCGCGCGAACTCGTCGATGCCTACCTCGAGCGAATCGAGCGGCTCGACCGCAACGGCCCGGAACTGCGCTCGATCATCGAACTGAATCCGGACGCAGCCAAGATTGCGGCGAAATCGGACACCGATCGGCGCGTCGGCCGCCTGCGTGGCCCGCTCCACGGCATTCCTATCGTCCTCAAGGACAACATCGACACGAAAGACAAGATGCTGACGACCGCCGGTTCGCTCGCGCTGGTGAAGTCGAAAGTTTCTGAGGACGCGAGTGTCGCCTTTCGACTGCGCATGTCCGGCGCGGTGATTCTCGGCAAGACGAACATGAGCGAGTGGGCGAACTTCCGTGCTTTCCATTCGACCAGCGGCTGGAGCGGCCGCGGCGGCCAGACGAAGAATCCGCACCATCTCGGGCACAACCCTTCCGGGTCGAGTTCGGGGTCTGCGGTGGCTGCGGCGGCGAGCCTCGCGGCGGGCGCGATTGGCACCGAGACCGACGGCTCGATTGTCTCGCCGTCGAACTCCTGCGGCATTGTCGGCGTGAAGCCGACGGTCGGGCTGGTGAGCCGCGCCGGGGTCATCCCGATCGCCGCGACGCAGGACACGGTCGGGCCGATGGCGCGCACGGTCGCCGATGCCGCCGCCCTGCTGAGCGCTATGACCGGCATCGACCCGCGCGACCCGGCGACCGAGGCGAGCCGCGGCAAGCTCTCGCACAACTACCTTCGCTACCTGAAGCCCGATGGCCTCAAGGGTGCCCGCATCGGCGTGATTCGCGACTTCTTCACCGGCGTCCACGCGGAGACCGACGCGCTGTTCGAGCGCGCAATCGAGGACCTGCGGGCGGGCGGCGCGGTCATCGTCGACCCCGCGGACATCCCCACCGCGCGCGAAATGGCGGCGAGCCGGGGCGAAATCGACCTCCTGATGTACGAATTCCAGCGCGACCTCCCGGCCTACCTCGCGAGTCGACTGCCGACCGCGAAGGCGACCGACGCGCACGTCCCCCGCACCCTGGAAGACATCCTCAAGTTCAACCGCGAGCACGCCGAGGAGGAGCTCAAGTACTTCAAGGACGACCTGATGGAGGCGTGCGCGAAGCTGACGCTCTCCGAGGAACGTTACCTCGAGATCCGGGCGACCAACCAGCGGCTCGCGGGCCGCGACGGGATCGATGCGGCGCTCGAAGCGAACACCCTCGATGCGCTGGTCACTCCGACCGCGCCGCCAGCCTGGGTGAATCGTGGCACGCAGCTCGATAGCGGCCTGCGCGCGTCTTCGGCGCCGGCGGCAATGGCCGGGTACCCGCTCGTGACGGTACCGATGGGCATGGTCGGCGACCTGCCGGTTGGGCTGACGTTCATGGGCACGGTCTGGAGCGAGCCGGTGCTCCTGCGCCTCGCCTTCGCCTACGAACAGCGGACCATGCACCGCCGCGAACCGCGCTTCCTCAGCGACGACTGACGAATCCGGGAGTTCTCGTTAGCCCAGCGATTTCGACCAGGACGATGCGTCCCCGGGCTGCCACCCTGCCTTGGCGAGGAACGATGTGGCCGCCTCAGACGGTGATTCGAGCAAGATGCGTGCGGATTTGCAGCCAGCACTACGCAGCCGCTGCTCCAACTCCGCGAGCAGCGCACTGCCGACGCCCTGGCGGCGATGCGATTCGGCGACCGCGAGGCGGTAGATGGTCGCGGTTCTACCATCCCAGCCGGCGAATGCGGCACCGAGGAGCTGCGGCCTCGCCTTGCCCGCCTCGGCCACGAGCGCGAGGCCCGGGTTGCGCTCGAAGAGCTTCGCCAGCTCGGCGGGCGTGTCGAGTGCTCCCAGTTCGTAGCCCGAGGCCTCCCAGAGCGCCCGCGTGCCCGGGAAATCCGTGGGCCAGCGGAACTGGCGGATGCGGCCGATGTTTGGGATGCGCGCATCTCTCTCCGCGGAGATTTCCAGCGGCGGGAGGAGGTCCGGGCGCCGTTCGGCCGTTCGCGCGAGCCGCTGTTCGGCCTTCCAGGCGTCGATCGCCGCGTGGCTGCCGCCGAGCAGCACCGGGGGCACGTCC
>JBBSKE010000531.1:0-2330 GCA_038256595.1 Tepidiformales bacterium
CGCTGTTCGCAAGGAGCTTGTGTCCGAAAGATCGCCGATCGCATAGCGCAGGGGTCGCGGCAGCTGGCGAACGAGTGTCGGCGCCACCACGATCTGGTCCATCTGGGCACGTTCGGGGTGGACGTAGAGGTCGACGACCTCGAGCTCATAACTCGCGCCGAGCTCGTTTGCGCAAAACCTCTGGAAGTTGGCCACGGCCCGCATTGAACGTTCCGTTGCGCCCGTGACGAACAGAGTGAATTTGTACGGTGCGGGTGGCGGGGGCGGAATTGACGCGGTCATATCGGCGGGCCCGGGCTCTGGCGCAGATCGAGGCCGACCAGCACGCGCTCCTCATTGGAAAGGTCGCCGATGATCTTCTTGATGGGCTCGGGAAGGCGCCGCACCAATGTCGGCAGCGCGAGGATCTGGTCGCCCTCGGCAAGCTGTGGTCGCGCGATCAGGTCGACGACCTCGATCGTATAGCGCCGACCCTCCATGTGCTGTCTGCAGATGCGATTGAGGTTGGCGATCGCGCGGATCGATTTTTCGGTGTGTCCGGCA
This sequence comes from Tepidiformales bacterium, assembly GCA_038256595.1. GTDB lineage: Bacteria > Chloroflexota > Dehalococcoidia > Tepidiformales > Tepidiformaceae > JBBSKE01. The sequence continues at coordinate 544 of JBBSKE010000531.1, forward strand.
ACGTAGAGACGCAGATCCCAGCTTTCGTCTTCACCGGTCGGGGCGTGCATGTCGCTCATGAAGATGCCTTTCGATCAACCACATCGACGCCGCGGGCGCTGATGGCAAAATCTCGCACATCGGACGAATGCGCCATGCCCCGCGACTTGGCAATGTAGATACTCCGTTCCAGCCCGTCATCCTTGCGCAGGTTCCTCAGCACCATCCATGTGTCCATCAGCGACGAGACGTTTAGCTCGATGGCGTCATCTGTACCTTGGGTCGACAGGAACATGCTGGTCGCGCCAAAGCCCTTGAGGTGATCGATCAGGCGCAGCACCATGACGCCCGATTGACCCCTTGTGCCACTGGCCTGCAACGCCGACAGCGGATCGACGACGACAACCTCGGGCCGGACGGTCTGCAGCAGATGCAGCATGCTGGCGAGGTGCATCTCGAGCCCCTGCAGCGACGGCCGCACAGCGTGCACGGTGAGCCGCCCGTCGTCGATCAGCGGCTGCAAGTCGATGCCGACAGTCCGCATGTTGCGCACCATCTGGGGAACCGATTCCTCGAATGCGAACACCAGACAACGATCGCCGCGACCACAGGCGGCGGCCACGAACTGCCCGCCGATGGTTGTCTTGCCGGTACCGGGGCCGCCGCTGACCATGATGCTGCTGCCTTTGTAGAAACCCTTGCCCTCCAGCATCTGGTCCAGCCCCGCGATCCCGGACGGTAGCCGCTCGTCCGAAACGGGGTGGGCAAGTCCGAGCGAGGTCACTGGCAACACGGTGATCCCCGTATGCTCGATCAGGAACGGGTACTCATTGCCGCCGTGTGCCGAGCCGCGATATTTGACGATGCGCAATCGCCGGGTCGCGAGATCGTCCTGGATTCTGGTATCCAGCACGATAACGCAATCGGAGACATACTCCTCGATGCCGTGACGCGTGATCCCGGTCTCGCCGCGCTCGGCGGTGATGACGGTCGACAGCCCGCGCTCTTTCAACCAGTCGAACAGCCGCCGCAGTTCGCTGCGCAGGATGGCCTCGTTGGGGATACCGGCAAACAGCGTATCGATACTGTCGAGGACCACGCGCTTGGCCTTGACCCGGTCGACGGCATGGGTGAGCCGGATAAACAGGCCTTCGAGATCGAAATCGCCGGTTTCGATGGTCGCCTGGCGGTCGAGATGGACATAATCGATGGCGAGCAGGTTGCGCTGGCGCAGGGTCGCCAGATCGTACCCGAGCGACGCGCTGTTGACCTCGAGATCTTTGATGCCTTCGTCGAAGGAGATGAGCACGCCCGGTTCGTTGTCCTGCAGCGCTCCGCGTACGAGAAACGATATGCCAAACAGCGTCTTGCCGGAACCTGGCCCGCCGCATACCAGCGTCGGTCGCCCCGCAGGCAAGCCACCGCTGGTGATCTCGTCGAGGCCGGGAATGCCGGAGGGGGATTTGCTGATCGTCTGGTTCATCTATCGCGCACCCTTGAATCGGGCCAACATTCCCCTGATTGGCCCACTAATTGATTGCAATCTTGCCTTAAAAAGCACTTTTTTCAAGTATTTTCCATCGACGCGTGTGTTGGCGTGTCTGCGTAATTGGCGCCCGGATGGCGTTGCAACCGCTGCCCTGTCGCCGCCGGTTTAACGGGTCCTTCAACGTAACAGGCAGACCTGTCGAGCCGGATTCATTCGATTCGCCATCGTGACTTTCATGCGAACGACGGTGGCCCGCAAGCGCCAGATCACGGCAAGGATGGGCTTACTCGCGCGAAATATCTGCACTGCGTCCTTAGGC
>JBBSKE010000532.1:0-2328 GCA_038256595.1 Tepidiformales bacterium
CGGCCGAGTCGCTCTCGGCCTCGACGCCGAATTCCCGTTCTTCTAAGTGCAAAGAAGGATTTGTGGAGCTTCGGCGACCGGCAATCCCGCCCGTTCGTCTCGCTCAGAGTCAGTCTGTCCACAGGCTTGCGGCACAACCCTACCGCAAGCCTGTGTATCTTCTTTATTCGGCGCATAGATACGTCCGGGATAGGGCTACGTAGGCGTTCCCAGGAAAAATACTTAGATCGCGCGCTCGCCGCTCACTTCGTTGCCCTCTTCGACCGCCCGCAGGAAGCGATAGACCTGCTCGCCGAATTCCTCGGGCCGCGAGTGTACCACCGGGCGGCCGGCTTCGCGGAAGTGGAGCAGGCGGCAGTTCGGCAGGCGCGCAGCCAGGGCTGCGGCCTCTGAGCGGGCCGAATCGAGGTCCCCCGAGCAGACCAGCACCGGGCACTTCACCACGTGCTCCAGCGGCGGCTCTCGCAGGGCCAGGAGCGCGCCCAGGAGGCCGTCGCGGTCCATGGATTCGTAACGCTGGCGCAGGCCCTGGCGGTAGAACTGCTCGCTCACCTGCAGCCCGAGCCGCTTGCCCAGCTCACGCGGACCGCGGCGGGCGACCACGTCTTCTGCCGGGTCGGGCGGGAACGACTCCCAGGCGCCCTCTGCGGGCACGATATCGGCGAGCACAGCCGCCGCGATTACGCCCGGGTTCGAGGCCGCCAGTTCGAGCGCAATCCGCGCCCCCAGCCCGTAGCCGGCGACTGCCGCGATCCCGATGCCCAGGTGCTCCAGCAGCGCCGCCGCGTGGGCAGCGATGTCCGCGACCGTCCACGTGCCCGGTTCGACGCTGGGCGAGCGGCCGTGCCCCGGAAGGTCGATGCCGACGACGCGATAGTCGCCGCCAAGGGCACGGATGACCGGCCACCAGCTGCGCAGGTCGTGCCCGGCCTCGTGGAGGGCGACCACTGCCGGCGCACCATCGTCGCCCCAGGACTCGTAATAGAGGGAGAGGCCGCCGTGTTCGAAGAGCCGAACCGGGGGCGCAACCGGCGCAGGACCGGTCGGGCGCACCGCTTCGAGCTCTTCCAGCGGCTCGAGCACGGGCAACTTTTCGATGCCCGGGTCCGTTTCGGATTCGAGTTCCCCGGCGGGGACAGCGGCGCGTTCGAAGTCACTCACGCCGCTATCCTGACATCACACCGGCTCCCGGGCTAACCCAGGCGTTCGCGCAGCGTCGCCACGAGGTTCGCAATCGGCACGCGAACCTGCTCCTGCGAGTCCCGGTCGCGAATCGTGACCGAGTCGTCGCCGGGTTCGTCACCTTCGCCGACCGTCTTGAAGTCGACCGTCACGCACACCGGCGTGCCGATTTCGTCCTGGCGGCGGTAGCGGCGGCCAATCGACTGCGTCTCGTCGTACTGCGTCATCCAGATGGGGCGCAGCATCTCGTAGACCCTCCGCGAGGCTGGCTGCAGCTTCTCGTTCTTGGAGAGCGGTAACACCGCGACCTTGATTGGAGCGATATTCGGAAGGAACTTGAGCACCACCCGCTTTTCGCCTTTTTCGTCGAGTTCTTCGTGGTAAGCCTCGAGCAGGGTCACGGCGAGGGTGCGCGAGAGGCCCGCCGCCGGTTCGATAACCCACGGGATTACGTGCTGCTTCGTCTCTTCGTCGAAGTAGGTAATCGGTTTGCCACTGGTGTCGCCGTGTGACTTCAGGTCGAAGTCGGTGCGCGCAGCGATGCCTTCGAGTTCGCCCCAGCCCCACGGGAACAGGTACTCGATGTCCGTCGTGCCGGCGCTGTAGTGGCTGAGCTCTTCCTTGTCGTGGTCGCGAAGCCGCAGCCGCTCGGGAGCAATGCCGACGGTCTCGATGTACCAGCGAAGGCGCTCGTTGATCCATTCGCGGTGCAGGGCGAGGTATTCTACCGGGTTCTCGCGGTCCTTCGGCGGCATCACGAAATACTCCATCTCCATCTGCTCAAATTCGAGCGTGCGGAAGATGAAGCGACCGGGCGTGATCTCGTTGCGGAAGCTCACGCGCGTCTGGGCGATGCCGAGCGGCAGCTTGCGGCGCATCGAGGTCACGACGTTATCGAAGTTGATGAAGATGCCCTGCGCCGTCTCCGGCGGCAGGTAGACGACGCTGTCCTCGTCCGGGACTGGGCCAACCTGCGTCTTGAACATCAGGTTGAACTGGCGCGGTTCGCTCAGTTCGCCTCCGTCGTTCGGGCAGATAATTCGGCCGGCGGCGTCGCGCTTCACTTCGCCATACTGGCCCTCTTCGATGTGGTCGAGGCGCCAGCGCTGCTGGCATTTCTTGCAATCGACGAGCGGGTCGGCGAAG
>JBBSKE010000533.1:0-2325 GCA_038256595.1 Tepidiformales bacterium
TGCACAGCGCCGACGAGATTCACCACGAGTGGCAGGAGATGGCCCCGGGCGACGATTTTCGCCTGCACCCGAAAGCCGCGCTCAAGGTGGCCGACGTCGAGCCTGGCCGCGCGTTCGTCCTCAACGGCGGCGTGCCGATGGGCGACAAGCCGGCGCCATACGCGTTCACCTGGGCCTTCGTGCTGCAGGAGCAAGCCGACAGGACGACGCGGCTCATCGTACGCGAACGGTATCGCTACGAACGCTGGTGGGCGCCGCTGATGGTCGAGCCGGTCGAAGTCATCAGCTTCGTCATGACCGAGAAGATGCTGCGGGGCATCCGCGACCGTGCCGAGCGCAGCCCCGCGCGATAGCTGTCGCTCCCTCGCGCCTGCGAATCCGGTATGCTTCGCGCCACGGAAACTACCCCGGATCGGAGCACAAACATGGCGACGCGCGCACAGGTCGAGGAACTGAAAGAGAAGATGCTGGAGGAGCGCGAGGGGGTCATCGTGGCCGCCCGCAGCCTGTCGCCCACGGACGCCCTCATGGTGCCGAAAGACGCGACCGGCGAGGAACAGTGGACCGCCCTCGAACAGCTCGCCCACCTCTGGGAGATGGAGAAGAACTACGACACCTGGGTGCGTGCGGCCATCGAGCAGGACGGGATCGAGCTCGCCGGCATCAGCGGGCCGCCGGTCGAGGTGCCGATCGAAGCGGCCAACGCGAGCGACATCGCCACCATGCTGCGCCACCTTGAGCTCGAACGCGCCTACACCTTCGGCCTGATCGACGGCATCCCGCTCGACTACTTCGACCGGCGCGCGGTGAGCCCGGCGTTCGGCTCGCTGACCGTGCTCCAGTGGCTGCGCTCGTTCTACCGGCACGACCGCCAGCATGCGGCCCAGATCCAGGGCCGGAAAAGCGACTACCAGCCAAATTTCGCGAGCGGCAAGGAGCCGAACCAGCGGCTCGCGCGCATCCAGCGGGTCTCCGGGCAGCAGGGACGGTAGCAACAGACGTGGCGGGGACGGCAGCCGAGGATGGCGGCGTCATCAGCAACCGGGCGCTCAACCGCGCGACCCTGGCACGGCAGCTACTGCTCGAACGGACCGATCGAAGCGTGCTCGATGTGCTCCGCCACCTCGTCGGCGTGCAGGGGCAGGCGCCGAATCCGCCCTACATCGGACTCTGGACGCGCATCCATGGGTTCGAAATCGAGCAGCTGACTACGCTTCTCGAATCGAAGCAGGCGGTGCGCTCGACCATCCTGCGGGCGACCATCCACGTCCTCGCGAGCGACGACTTTCTCGCTTTCCGGGCGATGATGCAGCCGATATTCGTTCGCGGACTGCAGGGCTCGTGGGGCAAGTCACTCGTCGGCGCGGACCTCGATGCGGTGGAGGCGTTCGGGCGGGAGTTCATGAGCGAGGCGCCGCGGAACGCGCACGAATTGCGCCGCGAACTGGCCGCGCGCTTCCCGGGGTTCGACCCGCAGGCATTGACCGCGGTGACCCGCTACCTGCTGCCACTGGTGCATGTGCCGCCGGGCGGGACGTGGGAGTACCACAAGCCGTCGCTCTTGACGCCGCCGCTGAACTGGCTGGGACGCGACCTGGAGCCTGCCGGGACGCCCGACGCGCTCATCCTGCGCTATCTCGCCGCCTTCGGACCGGCCACCGTCCAGGACTTCCAGAAGTGGTCAGGGCTGACACGCGCGGGCGAGGCGGCAGAGCGGCTGCGGCCACAACTGCGGGTCCTGCGCGACGAAAACGGCATCGAACTGCTCGACCTCCCGGGGGCGTCGCTGCCGAGCGACGACGTGCCGGCGCCGGTGCGATTGCTGCCGGAATGGGACAACGTGCTCCTCGCCTACGAGGCGAAGACGCGCCAGCGCATCCTCCCGGACGCCTATCGAGGACGCGTCTTCACGAATAACGGCCTCATCCGGGCGACCGTGCTGGTCGATGGCTTCGTCGCCGGCGCCTGGAAGCTGGAGCGGTGGGGGGAGGCCGCGACGGTGGTGGTCGAACTGTTCGAGGACGTGGCAGGGTCAGCGAAAGAGGCGATCGAGGCCGAGGCGATGGCGTTGCTGGCGACGTTCGCGAAGGGGCGCTCGCACGCGGTCGAGTTCCGGCCGTCTATTGGGGTGGAGAAAGCGGCGAAGGGGCGGGGCGCCGAATAATTAGAGGCCGTTCGCTTCCAGGATTCGGCGTGCCAGTTCGGGCTGCGAGGATTCGAGCATGGCGGCGACGTTGGCCTGCTCGGAGGGGCGGTTCTGGCCCAGCTTCTGCTTCCCTTCGAGCCGCGAAATGGGGATTTCGAAGGCGACGACGGCGGCTGCCA
>JBBSKE010000534.1:0-2318 GCA_038256595.1 Tepidiformales bacterium
AAATGACGACGTACCGAGATTGTAGAAGAGAACGTTTTCAGCATCGCAGGCGTCACTCGACTCCGATTGATATGTCGCGAGGAGCAACCCTATCTCAGAGGCGCGGAGCCGCTGAACTGCCAGCCGTAATTCCGTTCGCATGTTGAGCAATTCACCCTTGGGCTCGAAAGGGAGCCTCCGAGAACTCCAGATCTCGACCAATGCCTCGGGCCGCGATCCCACGACGAGCTGAAACATGCGTGCCCCCTTCGGCCGGAGCATAACGATAATCCCCGGAGGTTCGCAGCCTTCGGCCCCGTGTCGTCTATTCAGTGTCGTTCGGTCAGCGCCTGACGCAGGTTCGAACCCACCGCGCTGCGTCTGCTAGACTGCGCGTGGTGGGAACCTGGGAGTGTGCGATTGAAACTGCCGGTTGAACTCCAGGCCGGAGAGACCGTCTCGGCGACGTTCCGGCGGCACTGGATGTACGCCTACCCGAAGCTTGCCGGGCTCGCGTTGATTGCGATCGTGCCCGTGATTGTGCTGCTCTGGGCCGTAAACCGCTGGGCGAGCCTGACCGACGTCGTTGGTTATGTTGCGCTCGGCGTGGCGGCGCTGTGGCTCATCTACTGGCTGTTCTGGCGGCTCTACTTCGAGTGGTACCGGTTCCAGAACGACCTCTGGGTCCTGTCGAATCAGCGGCTCATCGATTCGAATAAGCGGAACTGGTTCAGCCATAAAATCGCGAGCACCGACCTCGTGAATATCCAGGATATCGGCGTCGTCCGCAGCGGATTACTGGCGACCACGTTCAACTTCGGCGACGTGAACTGCGAGACGTCCGGCCAGCTCTCCCGGTTTACCCTTTCCGGGATTCCCAGGCCGGCCGACGTGCTCGGCACGCTGGACGCTGCCAGGGACGCGGCGAAACGAGAGACCACAACACGAGGTTTCGAAGATGACCGACCCCGCTTCTGATTCGATCCCGCGCAAAATGTCGCGGCGGAGGCTGTTGCAGGCGGGCACCGGCGGCCTGGTCGCTGCGTCATCGCTCGCGCTGCCCGGCCTCGCCCGCGCCGAACGCGAACCGTCGCGGCAGAACATCGCATTCCGGCTGTTTATTCCTGCCGTCTGGCGCGACGGGCCGCAGCTGGCGGCGACGCTCTCGCAGCGGACGGTCTACCAGGGCGGAGCGATCCTGGTGCGTGCGAACTACCGGCCGCCCGCGATCGCCAGCGTGCTCGGCCGCAGTTATCCGCTTTCGGACGAAATCACGGGCAGTGTCGGCTTCATCAGCATCGGCACCGGCGACCCTCCCGGCCCGGCAAACGTGAACGTCCAGATCACCGACGTGAACGGCGAACCGGCGGTCACGAGCGTGCCAATTACCATCCTCGCCACCGATTGGACCGTCGACTACATCGACCTCCCACCAGGCAGCGGCGAGATTCTCGATGATCCCGGGCGGATCGAAGCGGAGTACGCCCGGATCGTGGCCATCTACAGCGGCCAGATCCCGAAGCTCTGGGATGGCGCCTGGATCAACCCCGTCCCGGGCGCACCGGTGACCGGGTATTTCGGCGAACAACGCTCGTTCAACGGCGGACCAGTTAGCGGGCATCATGGCGGCACCGACTTCGGCGTGTTCGAAGGCACACCCATTATTTCGACGAACCGCGGCGTGGTCGTCCTTGCCGAAGAGCTGTTCGTGCGCGGCAACATGGTCATCGTCGACCACGGCGGCGGCGTCTATTCAGGTTACGCGCACATGAGCCGCCTCGAAGTCGCCGCCGGGCAGCCGGTCGACAAGGGCCAATATCTCGGCGATAGCGGCGCCACCGGCTTCGTCGCGGGCGCGCACCTGCATTGGGAACTCGCGGTCGGCGGCGTGCTCGTGGATGGCCTGCGCTGGCTCGACCAATCGCAGGGGTTTTAGGAAGCTGCTCGCTGCTGGCGGCGACTTTCGAGCGATATTTCAGTCCGAGGAGCCATTTGTGTCCGAACCTGTTGTTCTCTACGAAGCTGCGAGCGGCCTTGCGACAATTACGCTGAACCGTCCGGAGGTGCTCAATTCGTTCACGCCGGAGTTGCTCGCGGGGATCACGTCCAGCGTTGAGCGAGCCGCTGCGGAGGGCGAGCGTGCGATTCTCATCACCGGCGCGGGCCGCGGATTCTGTGCCGGGCAGGACCTAGTGTAGTGAGTCCTAATTAGCTAGATGATTTGGTATACTGGGTCATGCTCACCAAACTGCCACTCGAACTTAGTGACGCCGACCGCCAGGCGCTATCACACATCGTGCGCTCGCCCTCTGCCGAGCAGCGTACGGTTATGCGCTGCC
>JBBSKE010000535.1:0-2303 GCA_038256595.1 Tepidiformales bacterium
CCCAATCTCTCGCTAACCTGCCATCTGTCTGGTCGCCGGTCAGACGGCGGGTGCTGCGGGACCGGTCATCGAACCCGGTCCCGCTTCGACAAGGATTGAGGCGCTGGCCGCCCGCGCGCTGGCCAGGCGAAGCCGCATCGCCGTCACAGCGAACACTCCCGCCGAGAGTTCCGCTGACTCTTCCGCAATCGCTGAGAGCCAGAAGTATGGCGATCCGAAGCCGTCGAGAGTGCCGCCGATCGCCGTCGCCACTGCCGCCAGCGCGAGCCAGCGAAACACCCTGCGGTCCGCAGTGATCTGCTTCCAGTAGAGGAGGCCGATGGCGGTCGCCATCACCGCGTAGGCGAGGATGATTGCGTCGTCCGGATGGTTGAATACGCCGAGCTCCGGGAAAAGCTTGATCGCGATCCACTCGTGAACAGCAAACCACTCGTCGATTGCAAGGTACGCCAGCCCCAGCGCGGCGAGTGCCCAGAACGCAGCCGGGCCGGTCTGCCGAAGCTCGCGCCAGCACTCGTACGACCGCCAGCCTGCGAAAAAGAGGAGCGAACCGCTGACAGCGCCCGGGACGTACGGCCATTCGAACATCTACTCGCTCCCCACGCCGTAACCTGGCGTCATCGGCTGCCGGCCGGCTCTGCCGGGACCGAGAATGTGTGCCCGACGATCTCTTCGTCGAGGTAGTTGCGGCCGCTCAGCCGCACCGTGATGGTGTCGCCGCCGGTGTCTTCGATATCGATGAGCCCGAATTGGCCGCCGCCCGGGAAGGTCCCCTCGCTGTACGGTCCGCCCCGTACAGCGCCCGGCCGGTCCAGTGCCGCGGCGTGAAACACAACCGGTCCCGTGTCGTCGCCCTCGATGTAGGAGCTGTGGCTGCCGTCGTCGATAGCGAGCATGTGGGCGTCGCCGCTGAGGATGAGGAGATGCTCGATGCCGTTCTCGTGGATGAAATTCGCGATCTCCTGGCGCTCTTCGGGGAAGCCGCCCCAGTTATCCGATGTGGGGTCCGGCTCGGCGATCCAGGGCACGCCATTGACCCAGACCACCAGTGGGTATTCTTCGGAAGCCACGAGGAGTTCGGCCTTGAGCCATTCCTTCTGTGCGGCGCCAAGCATCGAGCGCGTTCCAGCTACGCCGGCGGGATCACGATCGGAGCGGTGGTCCGTAACAATGAACCGCACTCTCCCGATCGTGAACGCGTGGGCCAGCGGCTCTTCGTCATCTTCGAGGGCCAGCGGGTAGTGCGGGACATTCTCGCGATATGCGGCCATCGCGGCAGGCCGAGAGGTCGCGGTGCTATCGGTGTCGTTGCCGGCGAAATCGTGGTCGTCCCACATGTACTCGATCGGCGTTTCGAGGAGCAGCGCCTGGAGCGCGGACTTGGTGATCTGTGTCGCGAAGGCATCGCGGAACCGTTCGATGTTGTTCTCGCTGATGTTCTGGTAGTGAAAATCGCCGAGCTCGAGAAAGAGAAGAGGGTTCTTCTTGAGAATCGTTTCGAAGACTTCGCCGTTCGAACCCACGCGAATACAGGATGCAAACGCGAAGGTGAAGCTTGCTGGGCCGGTCGGAAAGGTGCGCAGCGAGCCCTGCCGAGTGGTATCGGCGTGGTCGCCGCTCGCGACTGCGAAGTGGTATTCGGTATTCGCGTCGAGGCCTGTCACTTCGAAGGCAAGCATCGGGTAGTCCGAAGTCCCGGATGACGCAGGCGAGATTCGCCGCGAATTCTCGAGCGCGCTGGAGGTCGAAACGAGGAGCATCGGCTGGTCCTGTGGCGAATCCAGCAGGGCGCGCACGGCGAAGCTCGATTCCGTGACTGAACCCGACCAGACCCACTCGACCAGGTCCACCGGCAGCGTCGGCCGGTCCGACTGCGGATGTGTGGGCCCGACGGCCTTCGCGTAGACCTGGTTGGCCATGAAACCACCGGTGGCCATCAGCCCGATGACGACGACCGCCAGCCCGGCGATATGGAGGAGACCGGCGTGACGCTGCCAGTGGAGTAGGTAAAGCGCGCCGGGAACGACGAAGGCGAGGGCCACGAACAGCGCGAGCCGCGGTTCGTAAGCGATCGCGGCGAATACGCCGAGAGCCACCCCACCGAATACGAGAATTCCGCCTCCTACCCACTCCCAGAGCCAGGACACGAGATACCCGGCAACGAGAACCGCGAGAACGCCGAGCTGCACCTGCGTCTCCCAGGGTTGCTGCCCAAAACTTTCAGGCGGGCCGTCTTCGAAGGCGAGAACCAGGAAAACCGCGACCGAAACGAAACCCAGCACGCGGGCCGCGAGGAGAATCCA
>JBBSKE010000536.1:0-2301 GCA_038256595.1 Tepidiformales bacterium
AAGGGCCACCGTGGTGGCGAGGCAGAGACCGTCCTCGGCCGCTGGCTGGCGTCTCGCGGCAACCGCCAGGAGCTGGTCATCGCGACGAAGTGCCGCGGGAAGATGTGGGGCGGCCCCGGCGGCGAGGGTTTAAGTCGCGACCACATCTTGCGTGCCTGCGACGACAGCCTGCGACGCATGAACATTGAAACCACCGACCTCTACCAGTTCCACTGGTTCGACGATGCGGTTCCGCTTGAAGAATCGCTCGGGGCAGTTGGCGAACTTATCGCAGCCGGGAAGGTTCGCCATTTCGGCGTCTCGAACTACCCTCCGGAGCGGTTTCGGGCACTGGTCGAAGCGGGCGAGCGGGTCGGCGTGCCGGTTTCGTCGCTGCAGCCGCACCACAACATGGTTCATCGCGCCGAATTCGAGGCCGAACTCCAGGGCATCTGCGTCCAGCGCAAGATTGCCGTGATTCCCTACAGTCCGCTGGCCAAGGGATTCCTCACCGGAAAATACGAGCGTGGCGGACCGAAAATCCAGAGTTCGCGCGCGAACGGCGTGAAGGAGTACCAGACCGCGACCGGCTGGGCGACGCTCGACGCGGTCCGGGAGGTCGCCGCGAAGCACGCGACCACGCCATCGGCGGTTTCGCTCGCCTGGCAGCTCGCGCAGCCGGGAATCGCCGCCTCGATCGTCGGGGCGAACACGCCGTGGCAGCTCGCGGACCAACTCCCGGCGGTCGACCTCGCTCTCGACAGGGAAGACCTGGAGCGGCTGAATCGCGTGAGCGCGCCACCCGCGTAATCGCCGGTGCTAGAGAAATGTCGCCCCGGAGCGATTCGTGCCGTAGAGTTCCGGCCCATGCCGCAATCGAACGAAACAGCATGGAACGCGCCCCTCGCCGGAATCCGGGTGCTCGAACTGCCGGGCCAGGCCGGGGCGCTCGCTGGCCGATTTCTCGCCGACCTGGGGGCCGATGTCCTCCTTGTTGAGCCGCCTGGCGGAGGCGTGTTGCGCGCAGCCGGGCCGTTCGTCGCCGGCCAGCCGGGCGTGGACCGCGGCTACCGGCACCTCGCCTACAATGGCGGCAAACGTTCGCTGACCCTGGACCTGGCGACCGCCGCCGGGCAGGCGCGATTCCGCCAGCTCGCGAGCGAATCCGACATCCTCATCGAATCGACCGCACCAGGAGAACTCGCCGCGCTCGGGCTCGATTATGACGACCTGAAGGCGGCCAATCCCGGGCTGATCCAGGTCTCCATCACGCCGCACGGTCGAACCGGCCCGTGGGCGAACCGCGCCTATGCGGATATCACGCTGGCGGCCTCGGGTGGGCTGCTTCACGTCTCCGGGGAGCCGGAGCGGCCGCCGGTCCAGCCCGTCGGTGACCTTTCCGTCCAGCTTGGTGCCCTTGCCGCCTGCTCGGGAGCGCTGGCCGCGCTCCATGGCCGCGATGGCCCGCGCAGTGGTTGGGGCGCGCACCTCGACATCTCGATGCAGGAGGCGGTCACGGTTTCGACCCTGCAGACCTCGAACGCGAACTTCTGGCGCTGGTACGGCCTCGCCCCGGCGCGCAACACCGCCCGCGAGTTCCCGGTCGAGCGTTGCGCGGACGGCGGCTACATCTCGCCACGCTCGCGGCCGGACCGCTGGCCATACATCCGCCAGTGGGCGCTCGAGCGCGACATCCCGGTCCGCCACGCGCCCGAAGAGTGGATGGAGGCGAATCGCGGCAACCTCGGCTCCTTCCGCACGGGCGAGGCGGCCGACCTCGTGCGTGACCTCGCGCCCGGCTACGGCCGTGACGAGTTCCTGCGGCTCTGCTGGTCGACTGGCGTGGTGGCGCTGCCGGTCTACACCTTCGAGGAGATGCGCGAGAGCGAGCAACTCCAGGCCATCGGCGAATTCGTGAAGGTCCCGGAGGCGATCCTGGGCCGGGACCTCGAATCGCCGCGCAGCCCATTCTTCGGCATTCGCGGCGCCCGGCCGGTGCGCCGCGCGCCCAATTTCGGCGAGCATGACGGCGAGGCCACCCCCTTCCCGGACCCGCGAGCGGCGACTCCCAAGGCGCAGGGCGCACAGCCGGATTCGCTGCCACTCACGGGCCTGCGCGTGCTCGACATCTCCTGGGTGCTGGCCGGGCCGCTGGGCGCGCGGACACTGTCGAACCTCGGCGCGGAGGTGATAAAGCTCGAATCCAGCGTGCGCATGGACAACCTGCGGCGCTCGGTTCCGTCGCCGAATGGACTCGGACTCTCGACGGGCGGCTGGTTCAACGGCGCGAACGCGGGCAAGCTCTCGGCCACCATCGACACC
>JBBSKE010000537.1:0-2284 GCA_038256595.1 Tepidiformales bacterium
CGACAAACGCCCATTCCTCGTCATTCACATCACTCGGGTACGGTTTGCGGGTCTCTTTCGTTTCCATGCCCCAAGTCTACCAAGTTCATAACAGCCTCTAGAGGTGCTGTTGGAGCGAGCGCGCCACACGTTGCGTGCGCGCTCGCTCCCTTAACGTTCGGCTTTTGTAACGCGGCCTTCTCTGTTACTGTCAATGGGTCGCGCCGCCACAAACGTTCCGTCCAAAAACTGCCGATCAACTGTCCCAACGGCGCGATGCAGGGTTTATGCGTGAGTGGTGAGCGTGAAAGGGACGCCTTTGCGAGGATAGATGTGCTTGACGCATCCGCCCGCAAAGGAGTCCATCATGCAGTCTACGCCCGCGCTTGCCGTTGCCGCTACCGCGATCGCTCCGACCAGCCTCGCCGCCGCCTTCGCCCAGGTGCCGGATCCTCGCCGTGCTGCCAGCGTCCGCTATCCGTTGGCTGCGGTCCTTGCCTTGACCGTTGCCGCGCTGCTGGCCGGCCAGCGCTCCCTCCTGGCCATCGCGGAGTGGGGCGCGCGTCAAGACGCGGCGCTGCTGGCCGCGCTGGGGTTCCCCGTCGGCACGGCTCCCTGCCAATCCACCCTGCATCGCCTCTTTCGCCACCTCGACGGGGACGCGGTCGCGGCGGTGCTCACGACGCACGTTGCGGCGTGTGGCGCAGCCGGGTCGCCGTCCCGGACGGATCGCCCAGCCGTGCGCGGGGTTGCCATCGACGGCAAAGCGCAGCGTGGACGACTGCGCTTCGGCGGTGGCGGCGGTCCGGTGCATGCCCTGAGCGCCGTCTGTCATGGCTCCGGCCTCGTGCTCGCCCACGAACCGATCCGTAGCGATGGAGACAAAGCCGACGCGGAGCTCTCGGTTGCTCCAGCCCTGGTCGCCCGGATCGACTGGCATGACCGTGTCCTCACGGGCGATGCGTTGTTTTGCCAGCGGGCGCTGTGCCATCAGGTCTGTGCGGCGGGTGGCGCCTATCTCCTGCTGGTCAAGGCGAACCAACCCGCGCTCCATGACGCCATCGCCTTGCTCTTCGACCCACCGCCCGATCTGGCGGTCCTCCCGCTGCTGGATCGGCGCGAGGTGGTCACCGTCGAACGCGGCCACGGGCGCACGGACGACCGGCGGCATCTGGTCACCTCGACCGACCTCAATGACTATCTGGACTGGCCCGGTGTCGCCCAAGTGTTCCGCCTGGAGCGGACCTGGCACGCGCACGTCACGGCGCACCGGGCGGTCCACTATGGCATCACCAGCCTGACCTCGACGCAGGCGGATGCGGCCTGCCTGTTGGCGTTGCGCCGTGGGCACTGGACGATCGAAAATGCGGTCCATCGTCAGAAAGATGTCGCCTTCGGTGAAGATGCGAGCCTGATTCGACTCGGCCAGGGACCGACTGTGCTGGCCGTGCTGCGCGATGCCGCCCTGAACTGCCTCCATATGGCGGGCATCCGCCACGTCGCCGCCCGCCTCCGTCAGCACGCCCAGTATCCTGGCCGCGCGGTCGCTTTCGTCATCGGTCCACCCCAGACTCGCGCATAAGCCCTGTAAAGAACCTGGGTAAAGGTTGCACGCGGACGCATATCGTAGTAACGTGGAAGTTGGGCTTGCAAGAGCTTATTTATGTGCATCGTGCTTTTCATTTTACCCAGAGTTGGAAGGGGCAACGGCGTGGATCAAGACAGTGAACGAGTCAGTCGGCGATTAGTTCTGCGGCGCGGTGTCGCGGCGGGAGCGATGCTTGGCGGCCTCGCGCTGTCGTTGGGAATCGCTACCGAGGTAGACGCGAAGAAAGCTCCGAAGGCGTCGAAGCGAACGAAGACGCAAGAAGAAGCAATCGACGTGTCGGACAATGGCGACGGTTCCAGTGGTGAAGACGGTCAAGGCGATCCGTCGACCGGTTCAGGTGGTTCGAGCGGAAGTGGCAACACAACCGGAACGTCGAAGTCCACTGCCACCGCCAAAGGCAATTCCAACAGCTCAACCAGCAACACCGGAAATTCGAGTTCCAGTGGGACGTCGAGCAACAGTGGCAGCCAAAGCGGTACCCCCGCGAACGGCTCAACCACCGGGAATTCGAACTCCAGCAGTTCGTCCACCGGCAATAGCACGACCGGTGATCGATCGACTCGCGTTGTGATTCGTCGTAACCCGTAACGGGTTCTGACCGCCAACCGAGCGAACTAGTTCCTATAAGATTGTCGTTTCAGACCCGCCGAGACAATCGGCGGGTCTGATCGTTTAATGCGCTATACGGTGACGACC
>JBBSKE010000538.1:0-2283 GCA_038256595.1 Tepidiformales bacterium
GGTCATCGCGCGGCTCATGGCAGACGACGCCGAACGGGCACGGCTCGCGGCCGCAGGGAGAGCCTACGCGGACGCTCGAAGCTGGCCGATTGTGGCGCGACGCTACCTGGAAATCTACCGCTCCATCGGCCGGGCACGGCCGCCAAAAATAGGCAGTCGCAGCCGCTAGCCTAGCAGGGTATCTGGACGGATACTCAAGTCATGGACATCGTGACGTTGTTGATGCTGTTTGGTGGTGGTGTCCTCCTGGTGGTTGGCGCTGAAGGGCTTGTCCGTGGCGCATCCAGGCTGGCCGCTTCCATGGGAATCCCCGCCATCGTGATCGGCCTGACGGTCGTCGCTTTTGGCACCAGTTCACCTGAACTCGCGGTAAGTGTCGGTTCCGCGCTCGGAGGCGACTCTGACATCGCCCTGGGTAACGTGGTAGGCAGCAACATATTCAACGTGTTGTTTATTCTCGGCGTAACCGCTCTCATTAGCCCCCTGGTCGTGCACGAGCGCATCATCTTTCTTGAAGTGCCGCTGCTGATTGTGGTCTCCGTGGTGCTGCTGGTGATGGCGCTCGGCGGCACGCTGAATCGCATCGAGGGCATTCTCCTGTTCGGCGGGCTGGTCGCGTACCTCCTCTTCCTCATCCGCCAGAGCCGCGCCGAAGGCAAGGATGTACTCGCGGAATACGAAGCGGAGTACTCTGAAACCGACAAAACACCTTCCACGGTCATTCGCGACGTCATTTTCGTCATCGTTGGCCTCGGGCTGCTCATTGCCGGCTCGGAATTGTTTGTAAACGGTGCTGTTGAGATTGCGGAGTCGCTGGGCGTAAGCCAACTGGTCATCGGACTGACGATCGTGGCAATTGGCACATCGCTGCCCGAAGTTGCAACGTCTATCCTCGCGAGCCTCAAGGGCGAACGCGATATCGCAATCGGGAACGTGGTCGGGAGCAACATTTTCAATATCCTCGGTGTGCTGGGCATCACTGCCATCGTTTCGAGCAACGGCGTGGCCGCGGCAGACGCAGCGATCAAGTTCGACATCCCGATTATGACCGGTGTCGCCATCATTCTTGCGCCGATCATCTTCACCAAGCGCGAAGTCTCTCGCTGGGAAGGCGTCATCTTCCTCGGCTATTACCTCGCCTATACGGCCTACCTGATCCTCGACTCGAATGGCCACTCGCAGGCAGGAAACTTCCGCATCGCAATGCTCGGCGTGGCCGTCCCGGTGACGTTCCTCATCATTCTGTTGACGGCCGGCAAGGAGTTCCTCCACCTGCGCAAGAATGGCGGCATTCGGCCAAAGCAAGCCGCGACCTAGCGGATCATCAGCAGCGCGACTGCATAAGGAGCGCGTTCAGATAGAGTCCTGGAAACCTGCCGAATGCGGCTGCCGTGTCCCGGTTGCTATAACTGTGCGCTGCTCGCTGCGTTCTGAAACGACAAGCCCGCGCGGACGCGAACGAGACTCTGCGAACCACTGGTAATCGGCCCTTCAGAGTCGTAGGTTGTCAGCGAACATCGAACGTGCTGTGGAGGCGCGCTCGCAGAATCCCGGGCGTTCTGCTGCCGTTGCGGGACTCCGGACTCGTCCGAAGGGATGCGTGTCTATGGTATCCACTGCTCGTCGAGGCGCTCTTCTTGCCGCCGCCGCCGTATTCGCCCTGCTTGCGATTCTCCCGGCAGCGGGAAACCTGCCGTTCAAAGCCGTGGACGTGGCAACGGAAATCGAGAACCCCCAGGGCGTCCCCGCGGTGATGAAGCTCGACTCTGCCGGACGCCCAATCTTCGCTTTCTTCTCCGGCTACGAAGGCGCCCCTACCCTGGGCAGCGTCGATCTCATCCGCTGCGCCGACACCATATGCACCAGTTCGACGCGGCATATCGTGGCCGATGACATCCCGGCCAATACATCGATTGGCCTCTTCCTGGACTTTGCGGACAAGCCGCTCGTGGCCTTCTCGTACGACGTGTTTGGCTCCGTGAGCGTGCGCGTGGTCCGCTGCGAAGACCCTGCCTGTGCGGTGGCCGGCGATCCGAGTTACCTTGCCGCTGGCGCTGCTCCACCGCTCCAGGTGCTCAAAATTGCGCTTACACCGGGCGATTTCCCGGCAGGCGTGGTAGATCATCCTGGCCAATATGTGCTCTACTGGCGCTGCGATTTTGTAGACTGCAGTGGTTCGTCCGGCAGCACGCTCACTTTCGCCCAGGGTCCCGGAGGGGATTACGGTCTCACGTACGGGACGGACGGTTTCGCCGTGGTTTCGTTCAACTCAGGCGGTCTCCA
>JBBSKE010000539.1:0-2261 GCA_038256595.1 Tepidiformales bacterium
TCCTCCGGGATTCGCCCCATCGAGCGAAGGCGACTGGCTGCTCTTCTTGCTATCGCAGGCGACGAATATGGCCGCGATGAAGAGCGCTACAACCAGTGTAGCCGGGAGCGAACGGCGAATGGGGAAGCGGGAGGTCCAGGGCATCGCAGCAATGGTACGCCCGCCGCCCGCGCGCGTTGATTACCAGCTCCTTACGCGTGTGATCGCGCGCCGAATCGCGGCCGCGGGCGGTACACTGCGAGCTATTCCATCCCCACCGAGGCCCGCACCCATGAGTGAGATGCCCGCCGCCGGCGACCCGGCACCGACGTTCAGCGCCACCGACCAGGACGGCGCCACCATCAGCAGCGAAAGCCTCGCCGGGAAGTGGGCCGTCATCTACTTCTACCCGAAGGACGACACGCCCGGTTGCACGAAGGAAGCCTGCAACTTTCGCGACAACTACGGCGCGATCCAGGCGGCCGGCGCGCAGGTTATCGGCGTTAGCGGCGACGGGGTGGCATCGCACAAGAAGTTCATCGAGAAGTACGAACTGCCGTTCCCGCTCATCCCGGACCCGGAGCACGAAGTGAGCAAGGCGTTCGGCGCCTGGGGAATGAAGAAGAACTACGGCCGCGAGTACGAAGGGACGATTCGCTCGACCTTCATCGTCGGGCCGGATGGCAAGGTTGCGAAGGCCTGGAAGAGCGTGAAACCGGACGGCCACGGCCAGCAGGTGCTCGAGTGGCTGCAGGCGAACGCGAAGTGAGTATCTTCGCAGAGAGCCCGGCGCGCGGCAGTATGCGCGGCCCGAACGGCGTTGCCGCCTGCGACCACCCACTCGCGGCCCAGGCGGGGCTGGCGACCCTCCTCCGCGGCGGTTCGGCGGCCGATGCGGCGATCGCGATGGGCGCCGTGATGACCGTCGTCCAGCCCCACTACAGCCACCTCGGCGGGGACGTCTTCGCGATCACCTTCGATGCGACCAGCGGCAAGGTCGATGCGCTCAACTCCTCCGGGCCGGCGCCACGCGCGGCGAATGCGGACGACTACCGCGCGCTCGGTTCGATCCCGGACAACGGACCGCTGGCGGTGACCATTCCCGGCGCGGTCGGTGGTTGGTGGGCGTTGCACCAGGCGCACGGCAGGCTGCCCTGGGCGGGCCTGTTTGAAGCCGCAATCGGCTACGCGCGCGACGGCTTCCCGGTCTCACGCACCCTCGCCGGGATGATGGCGGACGGTCGCCGGCGCGTGTACCCGGCCGGCGCGTTCAAGGAGACCTTCGGCGGCATTTCGGACGACGGCGGCCAGGGCGTCACCCAGCCGGCCCTCGCTCGCGCCTACGAATTGATCGCGGCGGGCGGCCAGGACGCCTTCTACACGGGCGACATCCGCGACGCCTGCATCGCTGCGCTGAACGGCCGCGGAGGCAACTTCGCACACGACGAATGGGTCTCGCCCGCCAGCTGGGAGACGCCCCTCAGCGCCGGGTTCGAAGGCGCGACGGTGCACACGCAGCCGCCGCCCTCGCACGGGTTCATCCTGCCGCTGGCCCTGCGCATGTACGCGAAAGCGCTGCGCGACGAGCCGGCTATCAACCCGCTGATCCACCAGTACCACGCCCTCAAGCGCTCCTTCGCCCTGCGCCACGAACTCGCCGGCGACCCGCGCGTCAACGGATTCGATGCGGCGGCGCTCATCGCGAATCCGCCGGTGCCGGCGCTGGCCGCGCACGATTCGCCACCGAAAGCGGGCGACACGACCTACATCATCGCCATCGACCGGGAGGGGAACGCGGTTTCGCTGATCCAGTCGGTCTACTTCCCCTGGGGCGCGGGCCTGCTCATTCCGGAGTACGGCATTTTCATGAACAACCGGATGTCGGGCTTTTCGCTGCGGCCGGGCCACCCGAACGAGCTGGCAGGGGGCAAGCGGCCCGTACACACCCTCCACAGCTACATCGTGACCGTCGAGCCGCCGCCGCTCATGCCGCTACAGCAGAAGATGGGCGAAACGCGTGGCGCATCGCTGATCGCGGTCGGGGGCACGCCCGGTGCGATGCAACAGCCGCAGACGAACCTCCAGGTGCTCGATGGCCTCCTCCGCCAGGGGCTCGACCCGCAGGACGCGCTCGACCTCGGCCGCTGGTCGCTCGATTCGTTCGTCAGTGGCCCGAAACCCGAGCGCCACGTCAGTGTCGAAGCGCGCGACCCCGACTACGCGGGCAATACCTTCCGTGCCGCCGGGTTCGAGGTCGAAGCGCTGCCATCCTGGGACCCGCA
>JBBSKE010000540.1:0-2256 GCA_038256595.1 Tepidiformales bacterium
ACTGCTGATGACGGCACGGTGCACACAGACGGAGAGGCGCTCGATGCCGGCAAGGTCGACCGTCACACCGTCGAGGTGCGCAACACCGATCCCGACGTCATCATCACCATCGATGTCGACAAGGGCGACGTGAACCTCGACGAAACCACCGATATCGCAGACGCATTCCGGCTGCGCACCGAAATAGCGGGACTCGTCGCCCCCCTGCCGATGCCACTCGTTCCCTAGCAGGCGGCCGCTCGAATCTGAGGCAGGCGGTAGATCTGCGCTACGGGGGATCCACGGCTCACCGTGGTCCCCCCTGCACTCCGAACAGTCTCTTCCAGGTCAGGGACCGCCACCTGGCTATTGGGGCGCGGTTGACGAACCCATCCACGGCAGACTGACGCTTCGACACCCACAAACAAAAACCCGCTCGAGTGGGAGCGGGTTCAAATGTTCTCTGGCGACCCCGATCGGATTCGAACCGACGATCTCCACCTTGACAGGGTGGCATGTTAACCGCTACACCACGGGGCCAGTCCACTGATTTTAGGGGCAGCGCGGCCCTCGGGCAAACCGCGCGCGATTCGAATCGCCTATCGCACTGGCGGGTGAGCGCACCCGCATTCTGCTCTACGCTGGGAGTGTGCCAAGACGCCGCAGGGAACGCCTGCCAGACATCCCACCGTTCCCCGGCGACATCGTGACCGTTCGCATCGAGGCGCTCGTCGCTGGCGGCGCGGGCATCGGCCGCCTCGAAGATGGGCGCGTCATCTTCGCGATGTACGCCGCCCCCGGCGAGCTCGTCGAAGTCGAAGTCGAGAAGCCGCACAAGGATTACCTCGAGGGCGTGGTACGCAAGGTGCTCGAAACGTCGCCCGACCGCATCGAGCCGGCCTGCCCGCTGTTCGGCGAATGTGGCGGCTGCCAGCTCCAGCACATCACCTATGAGGCGCAACTCGTCGCCAAGACCGCCGTCGTGCGCGAGCAGTTTTTGCGCATCGGCCATATGCCGGACGCGCCGGTCGCTGCGATGGTCGGCGCCGCGGACCCATGGGCCTACCGCAACCACCTGCGATTCTCGACTGGCAGGATGCACGGCGATATTGGCTTCGTCCCGCGACACGGCCGGGGGCTGCTCAAGGTCGAAGCCTGCCCCATCGCCGACCCCTGGATTAGCGACCTCCTGCCGCGCCTGCAGGGCCACGGCTCTGGCCTGCACCAGGTCCAAATCCGCCGCAACGCCGACTCCGGCAGCTATCTCATCCAGCCCGCGATTCCCGCGTTGGACATCGAAACCGGGCAGAAGTCGTACACGGAACGGCTCGCGGGCCACGAATTTAAGGTAAGTGATTCCGCCTTCTGGCAGGTGAACAGCATCCAGGCCGAGCAGATGGTCCGCCTCATCGGGGAGGCTCTTCCCGCCGAGGGCGACCTGTTCGTCGACGCCTTCGCCGGCGTCGGGACCTTCGCCGTCGTCTTCGCGAACCGCTTCCGCAGCGTCCTCGCAATCGAAGAGTCTGGCAGCGCGAACCGCGACGCGGCCATCAACGTCGCAGCCACGCCGAACGTCGAGATTCGCGCCGGGAAGGTCGATTTGATTCTTCCGGACCTCGAAAGTCCGCCCGATGCGATCGTCCTTGATCCTCCCCGCGCGGGTTGCTACCCGGTCGTGCTCGATGCGCTCATCCGCTTCCAGCCGAGGGTCGTGGTCTACGTGTCGTGCAACCCGGCGACGCTCGCACGCGACGCCCGGGTGCTCGTGAACGGTGGCTACCGGCTCGAAAGCGTCGTTCCGCTCGACATGTTCCCGCAGACCGGCCACATCGAATGCGTCACGAAGTTCACCTGGACTGGCGAAATTCCGGAGGCGGTCGCAACGCCCGCCTGGCCAGGCGACGCTGAAGAGGCCGGAGACGAACCCTGACCGGAAGATTACGTTTCAAAGATCCGTAGTACCGCGTGTGGCCGTATCATGTAGCATGGACTCACCAGGAATGCCCGGTGCGTAGCCCGGCCCGGGCGAAGGAAGGCTTCACATGTTCGGATCCCTTGGACCGTTGGAAATCTCGCTCATCGTGGCTGTCGTTGTCCTGCTCTTCGGCGTCGGCAAGTTCGCTGGCCTCGGCAAGGATCTCGGCTCCTCCATTAAGGAATTTCGTCGCGCCGTGAAGGATGACGACGAAGAAGAAGCCGCCAAGAAGGCCGCCGCACTGCCGCCCGTCTCCGCCACGCAGGTCCAGCCGCCGCCCCCGGCCCAGCCGGCCGACAAGC
>JBBSKE010000541.1:0-2249 GCA_038256595.1 Tepidiformales bacterium
AGAGGATGCCCGCCGTCATGCCCTGGAGCAGGTAGTACACGACGCTTCGGCCCCAGACATTTTCGCCCACCTGCGACAGCACCGTCTCCCGGTCGCCGGGTTCGAACACAAGGCCATAGTGGCGCGCGAGCAGCGTGGTCCCGATGAAGAGCGTCGCCAGCAGGATCGCCATGTAAGTCATCGTCGATTGCGCGTTCTTCCATTCGACCGGCTTGAACGACGAGACGCCATTCGAGATCGCCTCGACGCCCGTCAGCGCCGCACAGCCCGCCGAGAACGCCCGCAGGACGAGGAACAGGGTCAGCGCTTTCGGGACCTCCTGCGGCACGCGGGTGGGTTCTCCCGCCTCGAGGATGTTCGGGGCGTCGCTGAAGAGCACCTTGACCATGCCGGCTACGAGCGTCACTCCGAGGATCAGGACGAAGCCGTAGGTCGGGATGGCGAAAATCGTGCCTGATTCCTTCAGGCCGCGGAGGTTGCCGAAGGCGATCAGCGCGATCAGGAAGATCGCCAGCGGCACTGCATAACTGTGGACATTCGGCACGGCCGAGACAATCGCCTCGACGCACGCCGAGATGGAGACCGAAACCGTCAGGGTGTAGTCGATGAGCAGCGCGCCACCGGCGATGATGCCCGCCAGCGGCCCGAGGTTCTCGATGGCGACCGTGTAGGCGCCGCCGCCGAGCGGGTAGGCGCGAATCAGCTGCCTATAGGAGACGACCACTACGGCGAGGAGCGTCGCGATGCCGAGCGCGATCGGCAGGCTGTAGGTGAGCGCCGTCGTTCCCGCGATGAGCAGGATGAGGAGAATTTCCTGCGTCGCGTAGGCCGTGGAGGAGATGGCGTCCGAGGAGAAGACGGCGAGCGCAGTCTTCTTCGGCAGGCGTTGCTCCGAAAGGCGCGCATTCGACATGCTCGTGCCGATGACCAGGTCGCGGGAGTTGAGGAGCCTGCCCCGCCAGCCGGTCCGCCGGTCGGCGTGTTCAGTTGCTTCAAAATGAGTTGCGTCTACCGGCAGAATCCCTGCCTGGGGCCGCGGCACGCGGATGTAGGAACGTCGCCGCGTGCTTCCGTCATCCGGAGGCCGCGGCTGCATGTCGGTCATCGATCCAAATGGTATGCACGCCCCGGGCTTCTATACCATTCGCGACTCGTCTGAGAAGTTCCAGCCCGAAACGAGGCTGAGGCTAAGCGGCCAGTCAGCGGCGAGGGCGGCGAGGGCTCGGCTCGCTCGTGGCGGTCATCCGGGTGACGAAGCCGGGCTGCCGGAACTGCCGGCTGAGCGCGATCCCCTGCTGCTGGAAGTGCGAGGCAGCCGCATCGTCGCCGTAGAGCCGGGCCGGTTCCGCAGCCATCCGCTCGTAGGCGAAGCGCGCGACCGGCTGGCCGTCTTCGAGCATGAACGGCACATCGTGGGCGCGCACTTCGAGCACCGCGCGCGTCCCCTGCAGCGTGCCGCCTTTGCCGAAGCCGAAGCCGGGGTCGAAGAAGCCGGCATAGTGGGTGCGAAGCTCGCCGTTCGTCGGGTCGTAGGCCACCATCTCCGCGGCCACGCCGGGCGGGATGCGCACGAACTCGCGCGAGATGAGCAGGTAGAACGCTTCCGGGTGGAGCACCAGCCGCCCCGGGGGCTCCGCGTAGACCGGCTCCCAGAAGTCCCGCGCGTCGTATTTCGCGTTCGCCGAGAGGTCGAGCAGGCCGCTGTTCTGCTTCGCCTGCCAGCCTGCGAGGTCGCCGTCGCCCGCCTGCAGGCTGACGCTGATGAACAGCCCATCGGTCTCGATCATCGGCTTGTGGACCTGTTCGCGGCCCGTTCTCGTGGTTTCGAAGAGCAACCCGGCCTCACGGTGCAGCTCGAGGAGCTCGTCCGTCTTGATGAGGTCGCCGGAGGTGCTCAATCGTAGCTGGGCGAGGGCGATACCGGTGCGGACGCTAATCGTGAAGGTGTTCGAATACACCTCCAGCCAGAGCTGGCCCTTGTACCCCTTCGGCACCTCGTCGAAACGGATGCCGTGGTCGGTGATTACGCGCGTGAAGATGTCGAGCCGCCCGGTCGAGCTGCGCGGATTCGTGCGCCCACGTACATTCGCCGGCAGATCCACCGTTTCGACCAGCGGGATGAGGTACGGCCGGCCACGCTCGAGCACGGCGCCGGATTCGGCCGTGAGGTCCAGTGGGCTGCCCATTTCGAGGTCCGCCAGCCGCTCCGCGATGGTCGAATCGATCCCTGGCAAGAAGCTGCTGCGCAG
>JBBSKE010000542.1:0-2241 GCA_038256595.1 Tepidiformales bacterium
CGCGCTCGGCTGAAAGGCGGCCGCCCAATGGCGGCGCAGTTCCGAGTGAGGAGAGGCCAGTAGCCGGGGCCTATATTGTCCGGTGCTGCTATCTATCCCGAATGACGGGACGTAACGTTCGTCATCGGGGGTAGTATCCGCTCGCCGAGCGCCTAGAGTGTTGGTATGGACACGAACCCATCGCAACATGGAGCGCGGGCAGTCTCGCGGCTGACCGCCCGCCAGCGGCAGGTTCTCGCGCTCGTCGCCGAGGGCCGGACCAACGCGGAAATCGGCGAGGCCCTGGGCATCGGCTTCGAGACGGCGAAGATGCACGTCGGCGACATCCTGGCGCGGCTCGGCGTCGATTCGCGGGAGGACGCGGCCAGACTCTGGCGTTCGCAGCAGACTGCGGGCGCACGGCTGCGGCGAGCGCTCGGCATCCTGCCAGCGGTGCCCGCGCGTGCTGCCGGGTTTGCAGTCGGGCTCGGGGCAGTCGCGGTTGCCGCCGCCGTCGTCTTTGCGTTGCTTCGAAGCGACAACCGGGCGGAGGTGCCGCCAGCAGCGCCCGTCGCGACGCAAACCACCGCGCCGTCAGTCGAGCTTATCGGCACGCGCTGGGACCTGGTCACGATCGATGGTCAACAGGCCGTGAGCTACGAGTCGGCCGCCTACCTGCTGCTTCGGGACGAACCCTGGGAAGATGGTTTCCACGGCGGTGGATACAGCGGTTGCAACGGATTCGGCGGCGAGTATTCCGTCGAGGGCAGACGAATCCGGTTTGGGGGAATGTTCCAGCACGCTCGCGGGTGTGGCGGGCTTGCCGACAACGTCGAAGAGCCGTTCATTTCGGCGCTTCATTCCGGACCGCTCGTACTCGAGCAGTCAGGCGACCGCCTCGCACTCGTCACCGCGCAAGGGATGAGGCTCGAATTCGTCGCCCGCACGGACGGCGACCCGGCTCGCACGCTTACCTTGCATCGCTGGGCGCTCACAAACCTCGACGGTCGAGGCGAGGGCGCGTTTCGCAGCATCGTTTTTGACTTCAAAGCGAACGGCAAGTTCTCGACCACGACAGCATGTGGCGAACTACGGGGCGGCTACGAGCATGCGGGCATGGAGATGCGCATCGTAGTCGACGGCGAAACCCCGGCGAACTGCGCGGAACCTGACAAAGTGTTCGACGCACAGCTCCGGGCCGCCCTCAGCAGGACCACGACCTACCTGGTCGATCTGACCGTTCTCTCGCTCCTCGATGCCGAACAGGGCGGCGTCGGGCTTGCCATCGTCGAGCCATAGCGCATCGATTGGGACCGGTAGGCGTCCCCGCAGCCTGCACCGCCGCAGGTTCGCTATACTGCTGCGACGAGCCCGGATGCGGGCCAGGAGTCCGCAATGTTCGACTATCAACCAACGCTCACCGGCGACCTGCTAGAGCTTCGCCCCTACCAGGAATCGGACTGGTCCGAGGTCTATGCAGCCGCTGCCGACCCGCTGATCTGGGAGGTCCACCCGACGACCAACCGGCACGAGGAGGCCGTCTTTCGCGCCAATATGGACGATGCGGTTGGCGACAACAATGGGCTCGTCGCGCGGTTGCGGGCGGACGGCCGGGTAGCCGGTTATTCGCGCTACTCCTCGCGTTTTGCGGAGCCGAACGAGGTCGAAATCGGCTGGACGTTCCTCGCGCGCGAATTCTGGGGCGGACGCTACAACCGCGAGATGAAACGCCTGATGCTGGCCCACGCGCTCAAGGAGTTCGACGCGGCCATCTTCCGCGTCGGCATCGACAACGTGCGCTCGCGCGGCGCGATGGAGAAGATCGGCGGCGTGCTCACGGACCGCACCTTCGACGTCCAAATTGGCGAGCGTACGGTGGTCCACGTGGTGTACGAGATCACGCGCGAGAATTTTGAGGCTTCGAGCTACTGGAAGGACTGAGGTCAAAAGTGCTGAGCGCTGCCTACTGCGTGCCCCGGCACAGACCTGCGCGTGTTACGAAAAGGTGTATCGTGCGCTCTCTGAATGGACGACTCCGCCGCCGCCACTGATTCTCCGGACCCGGCCTTGCGGGAGCACACGCCGCTGCGGGGCTGGGCGATCTTCATCCTCTTCCAGCAGATGGGCAGCTTCGCGACGCTCGTTTCCTTCACGTTCGGGCTCATGCTGCCGAGCATTCGCGAAGACGTCGGCCTGAGCGATACGCAGGCGGGCGCGCTCGCGGCGGTGGCCTGGGCGGTCTCGGCGGCCTGCGCAGTGCCC
>JBBSKE010000543.1:0-2231 GCA_038256595.1 Tepidiformales bacterium
CCACCCACACTACGAACGGGGGCCTATCCGGTTGTATCGGCCGCCTTTCGCGTTGACCTGGCGAGATTCCGGGGCGGGTTAGCCGCTGGTCGAGCCCGCGGGAACGACGCCGCCATCGACGTTCGCTTCCGACTTCTGCTGCCTCGGGTGGGCGGCGTTGTGGGTGCGGATGGCCTTGAGAATCGCCTGCCCGGCGACCTCCATCAGTTCGTGGCGGTGTTCGCCGACGAACTCGCCGGAACGCTTCACGGGCTCGATGTAGCCGTTGAGCTGCGGCACCACGTAGCGCGCGAAGAGTTCGTAGCTGCGGTACTGCTGCTCGCGCGTCTGGGCCCAGTCGTGGGCGAAGCTGAGGACCGTGCCGAACCCGCCGCTCACCTCCTGGAGGTGGCGAATCTGGCGAACCGCATCGTCCGGCGTGCCGAAAATGGCCGACCCGGTGCGGTCCATGTTGCGCGCCATCTCTGCGCCGTCGCTGGTGTGGACCGCCTTGGCGCGGCCGAGGATGTCGACGTTGTACTCGTTGTGCCAGCGCGCGAGCCCGTCGGAGACCTCCGCGATCGCCTGCTCCTTCGAATCCGCGAGATGGTACTGGGTGAGGATGCGCCAGTTCTTGCGGTCGATGGTCTGGCCGGCTTCGCGCGCGTAGGTCTCGCCGAAACCCCACTGGGTCGGCAGTGCCTGGAGGCCTTCGTCGGTGTGGCTCGCGACCGAAATGACGCCGACGCCGTACTTGCCGGCGACCTTCATGCCGGCCGGGCTCAGCGAAGATGCCGACACGATGGGCATGTCTTCCTGCAGCGGCTTGATCTGGAGCATCGCGTCGTTCAGTTCGAACCAGTCGGACTTGTAGGTGAACGGCTTGTCTTCGCGCAGGAGGCGAATGATGACGCCGAGCGCCTCGTCCATGCGGTCGCGCTGGGTCATTGGGTCGATGCCGAGGGTGCGAGCGTCCGAGGGGAGCGCGCCCGGACCGACGCCGAGCATCGCCCGGCCACGGCTCAGGTGGTCGAGCTGCACGATGCGCTGGGCGACGTTGAACGGGTGGTGGTAGGGCAGCGAAATGACGCCGGTGCCGAGCATGATGCGCTGCGTCCGCTGGGCAGCGGCGGCGAGGAACATCTCAGGCGAAGCGATGGTCTCCCAGCCGCCGGAGTGGTGCTCGCCACACCAGAATTCGTCGAATCCGAGCTTGTCGAGATGCTCGGCAAGTTCGAGGTCACGCTGAATCTGGAGCGTGGGATGTTCACCGATGGGGTGGTGAGGAGCGAGAAAGACGCCGAATTTCAGTCGATTGGACAGAGAAGAGCTCCTGGGAATGATTGCGCTCAATGCTACACAAGTTGACTGCACCGCGTGACAAAGCTGCGGGCCGGCTGACATCCCCCGGCGTTAACTGACCGGCACACCCATGCGGCTTATCTGTTCCTCGTGCCAATCCTTGCGAGTGCGCGAGTAGATGAAGCAGTCGGCAGGGTCACCGGTGCCGAAACCGGAGCTGCGAAGCAACCCTTCGCGCACGAAGCCTGCGCGCTCGGCGGTCTTCCAGGAGGCAACGTTCCAGGCTTCGATCATCAGCTGCTGGCGGTAGTGCCCGGGCCGCGCCTCAAAGAGATGGTCCGAGAAGAGGCGGAGGGCAGGCGGCGCATAGCCATGACCGCGATCGGCCGTCTCGTGGAGGATGTAGCCGAGTTCGTAGCCATGGATGCAGGGTGCCGTGCGATAGAACTGCAGCGTGCCGAGCAGTCGTCCAGTCCCCGGCTCGACGATCGCAACAGCGCCCGATTCGTCCTGCCAGAATCCAGTTTGTTCGAACGCGTCGCTCAATAGCACCGGGTCCGTGAGTGGCTCGGTGATCGACACGGTAAATTCGAATCGCGCGACCTGTGGTAGGTCGCCTGGTTCGATGTGGCGAATCGCGACACGGCTGGTGCTCGCGAGGTAGGGATTACTCGTCACGGGGTGCTCCTCTGCCGCTCGGCAGCGCGTTCGAATGGCAAGGCGAACCGGCAGCTTTCGCGCCGGGACGCCGTTCAGGTGGACTGCGTCGTGACCTCGGGACCGCCCATTCGGCGAAGACGTCTGCTCACAGACCGCGTCCCTGAGCGCAGCAGCCAGATGATGAACAGCAGTTCGGCAAGGAACAGCGGCGTTCGCGCACCAAAAATTGGCGCGGTCGAGGCGACGGCGAACGGCGTGACCGCTGCGAGCACATGCGCCTCTTCGTTCGG
>JBBSKE010000544.1:0-2222 GCA_038256595.1 Tepidiformales bacterium
ACGAGCGTGGCGGGCCCCGCCGCTGCATCCGGTGCGTCTGCCCGCACCTGGATCGTGCCCAGCACCGGCGATTGGAAATAGAAAATGACCGTTTGCACGCCGCTGCCGCCCGGGTCCTGGATGACGTAGTCGATGCTGATGGTTTCACCTGGACTGGCCGCCGCGGTGTTCGAGACGGCGAACGAAGCCAGCACCGGCGTCTCGGTGTCCGCAGCGTGAACCGGGCTGGAGTTCGACGCGAACAGGGCGAGCATGCAGGCCAGCAGGGCAATCGGGGCACGTTTCATGCGCCCGATACTACACCGTTTGGGATGGTGTCCCCGCCGAGTCGATGTTCAGAAACGGTGCTCAGCGAGTTCGCAGGCTGCCCGGTTCGACAAGCTGCCAGCTCGGCACTCGTGCGATCGGCAACCCGCAGCGGCCGGTGACGGTGTCCAGGCTCGGGTCGTCGCCGGCCATTTCGCCGAGCCAGCGGTGACCGTTAATTTCGCGCGCTTCCAGGAGTGCGGCGAAGGCGTCGAATTCGCGCTCGCTGAGTTCCTCGCCGCGCCAGAGCTTCGCACAGCAATCGGCGGAGAATCGAGCCAGCAGTTCGCGGTACATCGCCGCATTCTATCGCGCGGCCGGGCGACTCGGCGAACACTGCTGCGAACGTGCGCGCTCACACGCCGCGGTTAGACTGGAGTGGCCACCCGGAGGAGCTCTCATGCCGAACACCACCCGACCACACCTCGCGATCACTATGGGCGACCCCTCGGGCGTCGGGCCGGAAGTCGTCGCGAAGGCGCTCATCCGCCCGGAAGTCGCCGAGATCGCGAACTGCCTGGTCATCGGCAACGCCCGCGCCCTCCATGCGGCGCTCGCGGCCGCCGGTTCCGAGGCAGCCATCCAGGTGGTCCAGCAACCCGAAGACGAAGCTCCCGCGGGCGTGATTCGCGTGTTCGATGTCGATGGCGGCGAAGACACCGTCTTCCCGGTGGGCGAACTGTCCGCAGATTCGGCGAAGTACGCCCACGCCTGGATCGAGCGCGCCGCCCGCCTCTGCCTCGCCGGCGACGTCGATGCGATGGTCACCGCGCCGATTAACAAGGAGGCGAACCGACTCGCGGGCATCATGGAGACCGGCCACCAGGAGGTCCTCCAGCGGCTCAGCGGCTCCAGCCACGTCGCCACCATGCTCGTCTCCGGCACGCTGCGCTGCATGCACCTGAGCACCCACAAGCCGCTGAGCGAAGCCTGCGCCTACGTGACGCGCGCCAACGTCCTCCGCGCGATCGAACTGACGCAGGACCACTTCCTCCGCTGGGGATTCGCCGCCCCGCGCATCGGTGTGGCAGCGCTCAACCCACACGCCAGCGATAACGGCCTCATAGGGCGCGAGGAACTCGACGAGATCGCCCCGGCCATCTCCGACGCGCGCGCGAAGGGCATCGACGCGACCGGCCCGCACCCCGCGGACTCCGTTTTCAACCAGGCGCTCGGCGGCCGCTACGACGTCGTGGTCGTCATGTATCACGACCAGGGGCACATCGCGATCAAGGTCCACGGCTTCGAAGAGAGCGTGAGCGTGAATCTCGGCCTGCCGTTCATCCGCACCTCGGTCGACCACGGCACTGCCTTCGACATCGCCGGCAAAGGCATCGCCGACGAGACGAGCATGATCGAAGCGATCAAACTCGCCGCCTCGCTCGCGACCGGCTCAAAACTCGGCTAACCGAATCGCGAATCACACGACATAATCCCGAGCCGAGACGGGAACGGAGCGGGCCCGTGACCAGGCAACCATCTCCGCTGCCGGCGGGCCCGCAGACGCGACCCGGGACGGCATCGAATCAGTCCAATAGCCAGGAGGCTGTCGGACTGGCTCCGCAGCGAGTCGTCCGTTCCACGACATCCTCGGCGGGCCTGCGAGCAGACGATCTGGCGGCGAGTCTCGTGCCCGCTTGTTTCCACGCGCGGCTCGGACCGGTGGGCGGTCGATCCCGCGGCGAATCACGTCTGCCCGAGCTTGCGCATCGGGCTCGGACTGCATCTTGATTACACTTCCTCCATCATCTCCTCCAGTCCCGGCGGGTCCGACTTTGGCAGACCGATGAGCATCGCGATCGGGCCGAGGAGCAGCACCCAGAGCGCGACATCGAGCCCCCACTGGTCCGCGATCACGCCGATGAGCGCCGGGAAGGCGGCCTGTGGCAGGCTGCCGACGGACGAGACTGCGAGCA
>JBBSKE010000545.1:0-2217 GCA_038256595.1 Tepidiformales bacterium
GCGTACAATGCCGCTACCACAAACCGGGAGCCCAACAAGTGCCGTTCGAAGCCATCCTTTACGACGTGAGCGAAGGCGTTGCGACCATCACGCTCAATAAGCCCGAGCGCCTCAATGCGTTCGACGACACCATGCTGGACGAATGGGCCCAGGCCGTCCGCGAGGCCGACCGCGACCCCGAAGTCCGCGCGATCATCATCACTGGCGCCGGCCGCGGCTTCTGCAGCGGCATGAACGTCGCCAACGAAGTCGAGGGCACCGGGCTGCTCAAGTCCGAATCGACCACCGCGATTCGGCGCCACAGCCTGCGCAACCGGGTACACCCGGTCCCGCGTGCGCTCATCCAGCTCGAGAAGCCGTATATCGCGGCGATCAACGGCGCCGCCGCCGGCGCAGGTATGGATATGGCCTCGATGGCCGACATCCGCTTCGCCAGCAGCACCGCTCGCATGGGCATGACCTACGTCCGCATGGGCCTCATCCCCGGCGACGGCGGCACCTACACCCTGCCGCGCATCCTCGGCACGCAGCGCGCGCTCGACCTCATCTGGTCCGGCCGCCTGATTACTGCCGCGGAGGCGAAGGAGATCGGCTACGTGCTCGACGTCTTCGAGCCCGAAGAGCTGATGCCTGCGGTCACCGCATATGCCCGCAAGCTGGCGAAGGGCCCGGCGACGGCCGTGCAGCTCGCCAAGAAGCTGGTCTACCGCTCGGCGAACATCCCGTTCGATGAGCACCTGGACGTCGCCCAGATGGCAATGTTCATCGCTCAGACCACCGAAGACGCAAAAGAGGGCCCGAAAGCCTTCATGGAAAAGCGCGAGCCCGAGTTCAAGGGCTATTAATTGCCCCGGCCAGGCGTCGGGGTACCACGAAAGGGAAAATCTCATGACAACCTGGAACCTCGACGTTACCCACTCCTCGGCCCAATTCTCCGTTAAGCACCTCGGCATCACGCCGTTCCGCGCGCGCTTCAAGACGCTCGAAGGCGAAGTCCAGTTCGACGACGCTAACCCGGAGGCCTCGACGGTGGTCGCGAAGATCGATTCGAATAGCCTCGACCTGAACGGCGAGCGCTTCCTCGGCCACGTCGTCGGCGTCGACTTCCTCGAGACCGATGTCTACCCGTCGATCGATTTCGTCAGCACCAAAGTCGACGTATCTGGCGACAAGTGGACCATCACTGGCGACCTGACGATCAAGGGTGTGACCAAAGAAGTAGTGCTCGACGCCGAATATCTCGGACAGGCGAAGCACCCGATGGCGCCGCGCATCTTTGCCGCCTGGACTGCAAAGACGCAGTTCAAGCGCTCGGATTTCGGCATGAGCTGGAACTTCCCGATGGAAGGCGGCGGCTTCTACGTCGGCGACGACATCAACGTGAACCTCGTGATCGAAGCCGCCCGCCCGGTCGACGCCGCGTAGTCCACGATTGCGCACCACAGGAACGGGGCCACCAGCCATTCGCTGGTGGCCCCGTTTCGTTGTGGCGCTGCTGGCCGCAAGCGGAACTCGCCGTAAAGTGGCGCCATGCCCTACACACCGATCATCGGCACCCTCGGCTACGTCCTCTCGACGGACGGCGAGCAGGTGCTGCTCATTCACCGAGATGCCCGTCCGGACGACGAGGCGTTCGGCAAGTACAACGGCCTCGGGGGCAAGCTCGAAGCAAACGAGGACGTCGCCAGCGGCATGGCCCGCGAGATCCAGGAAGAGGCGGGCATCACCGTCACCCGGATGGAACTTCGCGGCACGATCAGCTGGCCGGGATTCGGCAAGAACGGCGAAGACTGGCTCGGGTTCGTCTTCCTCGTCCGCGAATGGGCCGGCGAGCCGCGGATGACGAATCACGAGGGCACACTCCACTGGATTCGGATCGAAACGCTGCTCGCCGGTGGTGTGCCGCTGTGGCCAGGCGACCGCCACTTCCTGCCGATGGTGTTCGACGGCGAGCCACGCCAGTTCCACGGGCTGATGCCCTACGAAGGCACATCGCACCCAACAGACTGGTCCTTTGTTCGATAGCAGCGTAACGTGGTTTCGATAGCACATACGTCCGTATCCGGGCGACACCCGGTGGAACGTGTGCTATGGTTTTATGCAAGAGAGCGCACGCTGTTGGCGTGCCCCCGGGACTTCCTCTGGACCGTGTTGGTGTGTGCGGTGGTTGAGGTTATGCCGGACCGGCCCTCACTTTCGCTCGAAAACAAACACAAC
>JBBSKE010000546.1:0-2216 GCA_038256595.1 Tepidiformales bacterium
CCCTGGTCGAGCGTCTCCATGAGGGCCGCGTGGTCGGCGACTTCGTTGCTGTGGGTGTCGAACCCACCGAGCGTGATGTGCCCGACCCGCATCCCGAGGTCGTTGATCACGGCCTCCGAGAGCAGCGACATGCCCGAGCCGAACGACGTCTGCGGATACTCCACCGCCGCCTTGTACGACTTCCCAGATTCGACGAGTGCCCGCGAGCTAAGCATCGCGCTCTCCGCCGTGGTCTCGAGCAGCGCGCCATAGGGCGACTGCGCCGGGTACTGTTCGTAGAGCTTCATCAGCGTCGCGGTGCGCGGGTCGCCGGCCGGGGCGGGCTGCCCGGCGAGCTTGAAGGTGTAGTCGTCGCGGTCAAGGACCGACGGCACCGGCACCTTTCCCTGCATCTCGCGGGGCGTGCCGCTGCCGATATTGAAGCCGAAGAATGGGTCGTGCGCCTCGCTCTCCATCTGCTCCATGGTGCGCCCGAGCCAGCCGTCCGGCTGCGGCTGCTTCGGGTCGCCGCCCTGCCAGATGGCCATCGACTTGAAGTGGCTGTAATCCTGCTCGGGGTAGCCGACGCCCTGGATGATGCCCACTTTGCCGGCGTCCCAGAGGCCCTTCATGCCCTTCAGGTTCGGGTGGAAGGCGAAGCCGTTGGTCAGCGGCAGGCCTTCGGCTTCGGTCACGCCGATCACCCTGCGCGCTGAGCGGTAGGCCGGGTTCGAAACTGGCGCGACGGTGTTCAGGCCATCGTTTCCGCCCGCGAGCTGCACGAGAATTAGCGTCTTCTTCGAATTCGGGTCCACCACGTACTGCGGGTTCTGGGCGGCGAACGCGACCGCGCCCTTGAGGAGCGAGTTCGCCCCGGTGCCGATGCTGACGAGGGCGGCGCCGCCCCTCACGAAATCTCTGCGCGAAAGCATGGGTGGCCTCCTCAGGCGAGCTGGAATTCGGGGCTGGATGCGACGAGATAGGCGACCGCTGCGGCTCGCTCAGCCGCATTCGCCACTGTCCGGGCGTGGGTGTAGAGCGCCTCCCGCGTCTCGTCGGCGACCTGGCCATCGACGAGCCGTTCGAGTGCGAGGTCGACCGTCGCCTCGGGCGTTGTGGCCGAAGCGAGCGCGGGGAGTGCTGGCAGCGTCTTCGTTCGTGGCCGAGCAGCGCCATAAAGCAACGCATCGGCGAAATTCACGCGTCCGAAGAAGGTGCCCGAAGAGAGCCAGGCCGGCCCCTTCGGCCACCCCGCCACGCTCAGCGGTTCGAACAGCACCTGGTTCATGGTCTGCATGCCGCCCTGCCGCGTGATCAGACCGCGAAAATCGGTTTCGATCTCGAGCGAGCGCACAAGCCCGACGACGAAATCGACCGGTGTGCGCACGAACGCGCGGTAGGACGCCTCCGAATAGAACGCGTCGCTCACGAGGATCTGGCGGACCACGGCGCGAACGTCGTAGCGCGTGGATTCCCAGGTCTCGGCGAGCGCGGCCACGGTCTCGGCGTCCGGTTCGTAGCGCACGAACTCCTGGAAGAGGCGCGTACACATCCGCTTCGCCGTGGCCGGCTGCTGCATGATGATGTCGATGATGTCGTCGCCGCCGAAGTTGCCGGTCTGGCCCATGAACGTCTTCTGGCCGTCGTCGTGCTGCTTGGCCGCGATGTAGAACTCCGGCTCGTAGGCGAGAGCGGCGGCGCGCAGGGCGGCCCGGCGTTCCTCGTCGGTCAGGACGACGCCAGGCTCGGCGGTGCGTTGCGGCGCCGTGATTCGCCAGCCGGTGAACGCTCGCGCACTCTCGCGCACGTCGTCCTCCGTGTAGTTCCCGACGCCAATCGAGAAGAGTTCCATCAGCTCGCGCGCGTAATTCTCGTTCGGGTGCGCCTTTGTGCTGTCGGCGTTGTCGAGATAGAGCAGCATCGCGGGGTCGCGGCTGACCGCCTTCAGCAGTTCGTCGTATTTTGGCAGCGCCATCGACCGGAAGAGTTCGTTCTGGCGCACCATGAGCTTGCCACGCTGCGCCCCGAGCTTGCTGAGCTGGCTGGTGAGCAGCCCATGCCAGATGAACGTCATCCGCTCTTCGAGGGGCCGCGCCGTGTAGGCCATGCGCGTCAGCCACCAGCGCTGCATATCGAGCGCCAGGCCATTCTGGTAGTCCAGCAGCTCGTACGGGTTGGCCGCCAGCCGTGCATCGAGCGCCGAATCATCGACTGTCTCGAAGTTCAGCAGGCGGTCC
>JBBSKE010000547.1:0-2216 GCA_038256595.1 Tepidiformales bacterium
GGCGAGCATCGAACGCGCTCAGCGAAGGCGCTCGCCATCTTGTTGCACCTGCACCGTGGGACGCCGTACATCTACCAGGGTCAGGAATTGGGGATGGCCAACTATCCGTTCAGTTCACCGGCCGAGTTGCGCGACATCCACTCGCTGAACCATCTCCGCGATGCCCTGGACGAGGGGCGAAACGCGGCGGAGGTACTCGAGTCGATGCGTTCGGGGGTGCGCGACAACGCCCGTACGCCCATGCAGTGGACCGGCGGTTTACATGCCGGTTTCTCCGAGGCCCAGCCGTGGATGCCGGTCAACCCCGACCATGTCTCCGTGAACGCCGCCGCGCAGCGGTCTGATCCCAGCTCGGTGTTCGCCACGTATCGGCGCCTCATCGCGCTGCGGCATGAGCTGCCGGTCATCGCCCACGGCGACTTCACGATGGTTCTCCCCGACCATGAGCAGGTCTACGGTTTCACGCGGTACTACCAGGACGAGGAGCTCCTCGTCTTGGTGAACGTCTCCGGAGCTCGGGCAGTCATCGACCTGCCCCAGGCCGGGTTTTGGGAGCGCAGCGAGGTGGTCATCGCGAACATCGACCAGCCGGCGGTGCTCGGAGCCGGTCCGGTGCGACTCGAGCCTTGGGAGGCTCAGGTACGTCGTCAGGAGACCAGTCGCAGCCAGCGGTAGCCGTATGCCGGGAGCTCCACGCGTGCCGTTTGTTTGCGCACCGCGGCCGGTTTCGCCGTGCCGAAGAGATCGTCCAGCCGAGATGCGTCTTCGATCGCGAATCGAGCCGTTGCCTTGTGTCCGGAAAAGTTGTGCACGGTGACCAGGCGGCGCCCCTCCCAGTCGAAACGCAACGCCAGGATTTCGTCGTCGACGTCGAGCACCTGGCAGGCGCCCCAGCCCACCTCCGGCAGCTCCTTGCGCAGTCGGATCAGGCGCTCGAACCAGTTGAGCAATGACGTCTCGTCCATGCGCTGGGAGGCGACGTTGACACGGTCCGGACTGTAATCGCCCTCCGGCACCGGGCGAGTGAGCGCATCGGCGGGGGCGCTGGTGAAACCTGCAACCGGCCCGGCGTCCCACTGCATGGGCGTGCGGACCGCCCGGCGGCCTTCGATGTTGAGGTTCTCGCCCATTCCGATTTCCTCGCCGTAGAACAGCGACGGCGCCCCAGGCATCGAAAACATCAGGCTGAAGGACATGCGGATGCGATGAGGATGACCGCCGAACATCGGCGGGAGTCTTCGCCGCAGCCCTCGCCCGTAGATCTGCATGTCGGGGTCGGGACCGAAGGCATCAAAGACCTCCTGTCGTTCGCGGTCGGTGAGCTTGTCGAGCGTGAGTTCGTCGTGGTTGCGTAGGAACGAAGCGAACGCCGACTCGTCCGGCACGTCGGGGCGGTTCCGCAGCGAATCGGCCACCGGCGTGGCGAGACCGCGCGCCAACGCCAGGTACGTGGCCTGCATCCCTAAGAAGTCGAAGAGCATGTTCAGTTCGTCACCGTCTTCGTCGCCGAAGAACTCGCGTTGTTGTTCGGCGGGCAAGTTCACCTCACCGAGCAACGCCGCATCGCCTCGGCGACGGTCGACAAAGGCGCGCAGGTCCCGCAAATAGTCATGCGGGGCGAGTTCCATTGCCTGGTCGATTCCTGCGGTCTCGAGGAAAAACGGCACGGCGTCGACTCGGAACCCGGAGAGGCCTTGGGCCATCCAGAAGCCGATCATCTTGCGGATCTCGTCGCGCACCCGCTCTTCGGCCACGTTGAGATCGGGCTGGTGTCGGTAGAAGCGGTGCAGGTAGTACTGACCGGCCGAGGTGTCGTAGGTCCACACGGCTTCCTGCTTGCCGGGAAAGACCACGCCAGTTGGGCCGGAATCCGGCACGGAGTCCTGCCACACGTAGAAGTCGCGAAATTCCGAGTCGCGGCTCTGGCGTGCTTGCTGGAACCATCGGTGTTGATCCGATGTGTGATTGACGACGAGATCCGCGATCACCCGCAGGCCCCGGTCGGTCGCCACCGTCATGAATTCGGTGAAGTCGCCAAAGGTTCCGAGCCGGGGATCGATGGCGTAGTGATCGGAGATGTCGTAGCCATCGTCGAGGTCCGCGGTGCAGTAGAACGGCATGAGCCACACGCAGGTGACACCCAGACCAGCCAGATAGTCGACACGTTCGGTGAGGCCGTTGAAATCGCCCACGCCATCCCCGTCGGAGTCGGCGAA
>JBBSKE010000548.1:0-2212 GCA_038256595.1 Tepidiformales bacterium
ATTCGAGGTCGTCCAGGTCGTCAATGTCGCTCCCGCCCAATCGGACAGGTTCTCCGAGGCTGAACATTTGGTCGCCCAGGAGCAACGTCCCGCCGTCCCGATCGCTCCACGACGTTTCATTTGCGGGTAGCAGGAGAAGGGTCCTGGTCCCGGCACCTTCGCCGTAAAGGCACGGTCCGTCGCGCACCAACCTGGCGTCAAAACCGACATCGTCTGCGTTCGGCTCCCCGGTATACAGGGCGAGCCAGGAGGGCATCGCCACTTCGCTCTCGCCCTCGTCGCAACCTGTCACGAGCGAACAGGAGAGCGCGAGTACGATGGCGAGTCCCAATACGGTCTTATGCAACGTTGCAACCCCTTAAGCAACCATAGGCGAGCAGCCACGAGCCGCCAACCCATGGCGTCATTCGCGACTTATCCGCAGCGCCCGGGCTGGCCTAATCGAGGGCGCCGTCGGCGAAGAGATCGGCCAATTCGTCGCTGGAGAGGCCGAGGACGCCGCAGTAGACGGCCTCGTTGTCCTGCCCGAGCAGCGGCGCGGCGCGTTCGCTGAACATCGGCGTACGCGAGAGGCGGTAGGGCGGCGCGTCCCAGTCGGCTTCGCCGATAACCGGGTGGGCGACGCGCCAGAAGTGGTCACGCGCGCGCAGTTGCGGGTCGTGGTGGACGCCGGCCATGTCGTTGACCGCGTAGGCCGGGATGCCGAGCGCCTGGAGCCGCTCGACGAGCTCCTCTTTCGCGAGACTGGCGGTCCAGGCAGCGATTGCGGCTTCGATCGCGTCCTCGGCTGCCTGGCGGCCGGCGAGGGTGGCGAATTCGGGATTGGCAAGAGATGGGTCGCCGGCGAGACCGGCGAGCCGCTGCCATTCGGCGTCGTTGCGGCAGGCGATGGCGATCCACTCCTCGTCGCCGGCGCAGGGGAAGACGCCGTGGGGCGCCATCTGCGGGTGGCGGTTACCGAGCGCGGGACGAAGCACCCCGGCCGCCGTGTAGGCCAGCACCTCGGCGTCGAGCGCCCATGTGCAGGCTTCGAGCTGCGAGAGGTCGATGTACTGGCCCTCGCCGGTGAGCCGCTTGTGTTCGAGCGCGGCGAGGATGGCCGAGGCGGCCAGCCCGGTCGCGAACCAGTCCGTGTAAGCGACGCCGGTGCCGACCGGGTCGCGGCCGGGCCAACTCGTGAAGTGGGTAAACCCGACGGTCGACTGGAGGGTGAGACCAAAGCCGCGGAAGCGGGTGTGCGGGCCGGTCGCGCCCTCCATCGAGGCGGACATCATGATGATCCCCGGGTTCACGGCGCGAACGTCTTCGTACGAAAGCCCGACGGAGGTCATGAAATCGGGGCGGAAGCTCTCGACGAGGATGTCGGATTCGGCGGCGAGTTTGAGAGCGAGGTCGCGGGCGCTCGGGTGCTTGAGGTTCAGGGTGATGGCGCGCTTGTCACGGTTACAGTTGCCGAAGTAGGCGCTGGCGTCGATGCCGCCGTCGCCGCGTTTCGGGCCGCCGTTGCGAAAGACATCGAGCCGCGCCTGGGATTCGACCCGGATGACATCGGCGCCCAGCCAGCCGAGCACCTGCGTCGAGAGCGGCCCGACGCCTACCCAGGAGAAGTCGGCCACGCGGACGCCCTTGAGGATGTCGCGCGAGGTTGCCGCCGGGTTCGCTGCGGCGGCCGCAGGTACGGACATCGGCGCCGGGGGCGGCGAATCAACTTCGATGGGGTCCTGCTGCGTTGCCCAGGGGGTCGCGGAGAAGCGCATCGGCGGGCCCTGGACACGCACCTCCCTGCCGAGCGGGCCGGAGGCGTGTTCGACGAAGAATTCGCGCGCGATGAGCTGCTCGTTCTTGAGCAAATCCGCCGGCGACGAGACCGGGCAGATGAGGATGCCGCGCCGCTGGCCGTCTTCGTAGAGCGTCATCTTCGGCATCGTCGCGAAGAAGGCGAGCAGCGACTCTTCGAACTCGCGGTTCTTCTCGGGGCCGGGCGTGCCGGGGCCGGACTGCGGCAGCGTCGCCCATTCGACCGGGTCGAAACGCGGCACCTGTCCGGATTCGGTGATCCAGGCGTGGAGCGGCTTCATCGCGTCGGGCGTGCGCGAAAGCGAGATGTGGCCGTCGAGGCAGGGGTAGACCAGCCGCGCGCCGGTCGCGCCGTAGGCCCGGCCACCCCCGGCGCGGCGGCTGATGGTGCCCTCGAACTCGTAGAAGAGGCGTG
>JBBSKE010000549.1:0-2204 GCA_038256595.1 Tepidiformales bacterium
CGTGTTCCTGGAGCTCATCATCGATCCAGCGTGTTCGTTCGTGTTCGAGCGCGAACAGCCCGATCCGGACCTGATGCGCCGGCCGCCTCGACCGGCCACCCAACGCATGCTGGGTGCGCGCGGTTTGATCGCGAGCCTCGCACAGGGCGCCGTCATCTTTGCCAGCGTGGTGGCGGTGTACGCATGGGGCAGCGCAGTCGGCCTGGCGCCGCTCGAACTGGGCGCGCTTGCGTTCACCGCGCTGGTGGCGGGCAACCTCGGCTTGATCGTGTTGTTCCGCACGGGCAGCTCGCTTTGGGACACCCTGCGTCGTCGGAACTCTGCTTTCTGGATCGTTTCAGCGTCGACGCTCGCGCTGCTGACCGCCGTGACCCGCTTCGAATCGCCGGCCTCGTGGTTCGGCTTCGCGCCGCCACCCATGGCGCCCTGGCTGCTAGCGCTGGCATTGCCCCTGGCGTGCGTCGCGATGATGTGCACCGGTCCATCCAGGCGGCTGTTCTCGCAGGCCCGCCCGGCGCGCGCATGACGTTGCTCCGGCGAACCTGACTGGTAATGGGCTGCGTTGACCTGGGTCAACTCCAACGAGTCGCCAGAAGCACAAGATCGACTTGTGATCCTGGCGGTGGGGAATGGCCATGGGTGCAGCGAAGATGCGAGCCGCGGTGGTGCACGAGTTAGGCAAGCCGCTGACCATCGAGGAACTCGACATGCCGGGTCCCGGTCGTGGCGAGTCCAACCCGGTCGCGATTGATCTCGCGACGGATGCTCGAAACATTCCGGCCCAGCGCCCGGCCAATCGACCGCAGGCCGGAACCCTTCGAACGCTCGATCATGATCACCGCTCGATCCTCGACACTCACATGCCGATACTTCCATCGCAACACCTTGCGTCAGGGTGTTGCACTTGAAAGCCGAGCCCAAGCTCCATTCGTCACCAGAATGACGGGAGCGCTGCGCCTTGACGACGAGGAAAACGACAATGTCAACGACGGAGCGGCCAAGGACCATGAACAACCTGTCCAGGGTTGTCGATCCGACAGATTGGTTCGCCGACGCCAACGCTGCGCTCGCCAGCGAGGTCCAGTTCCACCTCTTCCTGGAGGAAAGTCCGGATGCCGTAATTATCATCGACAAGACCAGCAGCATTAATTTCGCTAGTAGTCGCGTCGAGGCGATGTTCGGTTACCTCCCCGACGAACTGGTTGGCAAACCGCTTGGCATCCTTATTCCGGAACGGTACAGAGACATTCATGCGGGTCACCTGGATCGTTTCATGATCAACCCGGCGCCACGAATGATGGGCGTTGGGTTGGAGTTACGTGCCCGTCGCAAGGACGGCAGCGTACTGCAGGTCGAGATCAGCCTGAGCCCGCATCGTACCCCCGACGGACTCGTCGTGGTCGCCGCGATACGGGACGTCGAAGTTGCCAGGCGATTTCACGATCTGCTGTTGCAGGAGTTGCACCATCGAGTGAAGAACATGCTGGCGACGGTGGTTGCGATTACTTCGCAGAGCTTGGGATCCGCGCAGAACCTGGAAGCAGGCCGATTGGCTGTCCAGGGCCGATTGGTTGCATTGGGCAAGGCGCAGGATCTGTTGCTGGAATCAAACCGGGCTGGTGCGACATTGAGCGACGTCATTCATGATGCGACCCAGCCATTCGAAAGCCTGGATGTCCGACGGTTTGTCGTCCAGGAGTCCCACATCGAGATCGCTTCAGACGCGATCCTGCCGCTCACCATGTCTCTCAACGAACTATGCACGAATGCGGTCAAATACGGCGCGTTGTCCAGCGCTACGGGGCGCATCGACATCACGTCGATTATTGATGACAAAGCGCTACGGTTGAAGTTGACATGGACCGAGAGCGGGGGGCCGGTGGTCCGGGAGCCGACCCGACACGGTTTCGGAACACGCCTCATCAATCGCCTCGCCGATCAGCTTGAGGGAAATGTTCGATTGGGATTTGAACCGGAGGGCTTCGTGTACGAACTCGATGTTCCTCTGGCCGCCTTGCAAGCACGTCGTGCCAATTGAGACAGGTCGGTCTCGAGGATCATGTGCAACAGGGTCATGGAATGCGGCCATTTCCTTGACCATGACCTTGTCGGGGGTTTTCCAGTGGGTGCGCTTCGCTGCCGCGGCGGCGCGCCGACGTCGAGCCGGAAGGCGCCCGAATCTCGCGCCTATGCATCGCGCCTGA
>JBBSKE010000550.1:0-2198 GCA_038256595.1 Tepidiformales bacterium
TACCTGGCGCGAGACCCGCGACGAGCTGATCGAGTACGCCACCGAACTGACCCAGGGAGAAATGCGCGACTACTACCGCGCGAATTTCTGGCCGAACACCCCCGACATTCTCCCCCACCACCTGCAGGACGCGCCACCGGCGATGTTCAAGATCCGCGCCACCCTCGCCGCCATTCTGTCCAGCTCGTGGGGCATCTACAGCGGCTACGAACTGTGCGAAAACCAGCCCCTGCCCGGCCGCGAAGAGTATCTCGACTCGGAGAAATACCAGCTCACCGCCCGCGACTGGAACAAACCCGGCAACATCAAGGCTTTCATCACGCGGCTCAACCAGATCCGCCGCGAGCAGCCCGCCCTGCGCGAATACGCCAACCTGCGCTTCATCTCCCCCGAGAACGACCGCATCCTGGCGTGCTACAAGTTCACCGACGACCGCAGCAACATCATCGTCGTGGCGGTCAATCTCGATCCGCACAGCACCCAGGAGACCACCCTGCGCCTGCCGCTCGACGAGTTCGGGATTGAACACGACGCCAACTACGCGGTCGAAGACCTGATGTTCGGCGACATCTACCACTGGCAGGGCGCCGACAATTTCATTTCGCTCGAACCCCGCAGCAAGCCCGTGCACATCCTGAAAGTTCTGCGTTCTTGAAAGTCGCGGCATAGTGCCTATCGTTTTCTCCCCGCGACCAAGCGGCCGACCGACCGAGGTGCGGTCCGGTTGGCTTGCTTGCTCCGATTCTTTCCACGTCATGCTGTACCGACTTCTCACCTTCCTCGTATTCGCCGCCGTCATCGTCGGGCTCGGCGAATGGGACGCGAAAAACCAACGCTTTCAGCTCAACGAATCGATCAACCGCTGGTGGCTCGAGTTCTGCGTCGGCAACGCCCGCGATAAAATTCACGATCCCGCCGTCACCTACGTCGCCATCGGAGACGACTACGAACCGGTCCTCGAAGGCGACGATCTGAGCCGCCTCGACTACGTCGTCCTGCTCGGCAACATCGAACACTTCAAACCGCACGCCGTCGCCGTCGCGCCAACGATCAGTTTCGAAGACGAAAACGTGCTCAACCAGGGCGCCCTGAGACAGCAGACCCTGAAGATGCCCCGCATGGTTCTCGGCAGCGTCGCCGACAGCGGCACCACGCCCGCCGATGCCTCCGAAAAGCCCAACTATCCGGTCATTCCCGCCGCCAACGTGCACGGCGACCTCGCCCCCTTGCCCGAGATCACCCGTGCCGTGACCATGCCCGACGAGGAACCGCTGGCGAACGGCATCGCCGCGTTCACCGACATCGAACTGCTCGATGACAGCGACGGCTCCCACCCCGCCGAGCTGCCACTCATCGGCCGCATCGGAAAAGACGTCGTCGTTGCCTCGTTCGTCCTGCAGGCGCTGGCCAACGACGCCGATCTGACCCTCGACAAAGTCCAAGTGGAGTTGTCGTCCAAAGGCGGCGACTCGGAAATCCGCATCGGCGACAGATACTCGATCCCGGTGGACTCCTCCGGACGCCTCGCCAGCTACCCGGACAGCGGCGTCGCCCCGCCCTTTTACCCGATCGTCAATGCCCGCCATCTGCCGCTCGCCACTTCCGACGACCCGGACATCGCCGCCCGCCGCGACGAACTCGGCGACGACTTCGACTCGCTGAAGAAAAATCTCGTCGTGGTCGGCGCCAGCAGCGACGACCAGCACCGGGTCACCCTCGGCAACGGCGACAGCTACACCCGGCA
Organism: Tepidiformales bacterium; assembly: GCA_038256595.1. GTDB lineage: Bacteria > Chloroflexota > Dehalococcoidia > Tepidiformales > Tepidiformaceae > JBBSKE01. The sequence goes on from JBBSKE010000550.1 coordinate 1,745, forward strand.
CGAACTCATCGCCCGCGGCATCGCCACCGTACAGAGCGGACGCTACATCTCCAAATGGCCCGACTGGGCCAAGTATGCCGGAATAGCACTGATCGTGCTGCTCGCCGTTTTTCTGTTCCGCCTGCGCAGATTGCCGCTCTTGTTCTGGGGCTCCGTCTGCGCCTTTCTCTACGTCTTCGGCGTCTGTCTCGGCTGCTTCAAGGAATGGCTCGTCTGGACCCCACCGCTCGTGCCGCTCGCCCTGTTCGCTGGCATACTCATCATCGGCATGATCCTGCCGTCCAAAGAGGAACGCGCCCGAGGCGAAACACCCGCCGCATCCGAAGGCGAGCCGGCGGCAGGCCAGTAGCAGGTCGCGGTTAGCGGTTAGCGGTTAGCGGTTAGCGGTTAGCGGTTAGCGGTTAGCGGTTAGCGGTTAGCTGGAAAACTGCTCGCCACTCGGCCAACGCACTGA